>BACX01000687.1 GCA_000333335.1 Sphingomonas-like bacterium B12
CTTCGTCTCGATCGCATCGAGACGGCCGAGGCGCATCGCCGCAGGGGCCTAGGCGGCGCGCTGATGACCGCGCTGGGTGCCGAGATGCGGGAGCCGGGCAAGCTCCGCCTGCTCGTCGCCACCGACGCCGGCCGCGCGCTCTACGAGCGGCTGGGGTGGCGCACGATCGCACCTTATTCCACCGCATTCTTCGCCGGGGGCTGATCGCGCGCCGGATCAGGCGAAGCGGAAGGGTTCCGGGATCAGCGCGAAACGCGCCGGCAGCGTGGCGGCGATGTCCCCGTCCGCCTGCACGGGCAGCGGCTGGTCGGCCTGCGCCGTGAAGGCGGTGCAGGCGAACTCCTCGACGAAGGGCAGATCGGCGACCGGCCGGTGCAACGCGAGCCGCGTCCAGAAGCGCGCCATGTCCCGCCGCCGTGCCGTCTTCAGCACCACCAGGCGCATCTCGGGCCTGTCCAGCGCGGCATCAGGCGAGACGACCCAGCGGCCGGCGAAATAGCGCCCCCTGGCGACGTAGAAGGCCTCGCACGTCACCCGCCGCCCGGCGACATCGATCCGGATCGGCGTGCGCGGCCAGCGGCCGAGATGGGGGAGCAATGCCGCGGCATAGGCGAAACGCCCGATGCGGCGCTTGAGCGCGGCGGACACACCCGCCACCGCCAGCGCCTCCGGCCCGACGCTCGCGCAGGCGAGGAAGAGCGTATCGTTCAGCGTCACGGCGAAAGCCGGCCGGCGATCCTCGCCGAGCAGCCGCGCCGCCAGCGCCTCGTGCGTATTGCCCTTGCCGATCTCGCGGCTGAGCAGATTGACCGTGCCGCTCGGGAAGATGGCGATCGGCAGCGTGCGGCCGGCGCGGTGCAACGCCAGCGCGGCGTGGCGCACGGTGCCGTCGCCGCCTGCGACGCACAGCAGATCGGCCGCCGGATCGATCGCGATCGGTTCGTGGCCGGTCGGGCTGAGCCGCACCCGCGCGCCACGCCCCTCGAACGCCACGCGCAAGGCCGCGATGTCGGCCGGCCGATAGCCGCCCGATGCGGGATTGTAGACGATCTCGACCAGCCGCTCCGCCACCCGGCCCTGCTATCCGATCGACGGCGCCGACCGCCAGCGCTATCGGTATCCCCAACCCCGCCAATATTCGGAAAACGCACGCCACCGATGGGTCCGCTGCACTGGATCACCCCCGCCATCGCCACGATCGACGGCTTCCTGACGCCGGAGGCCTGCGAGGCGCTCATCGCGCGCAGCGAGGCCTCGGGCTTCGAGCAGGCGCCGATCAGCACGGCAGAGGGGGCGTACGTGGTGCCCGATGTGCGCAACAATGCGCGCGTCATAATCGACGACGCGGCGCTCGCAGGCGACCTGTGGGCGCGGCTGGCCCCCGCCTGGCCGGCGATGTTCGGATCGACCTGGCGCGCGATCGGGCTGAACGAGCGGCTGCGTTTCTATCGCTATCATCCCGGCCAGCGGTTCGACTGGCATATCGATGGCCATTTCGCGCGCGCCAACGGGGAACGCAGCTTCTTCACCTTCATGGTCTATCTGAACGATGGCTATGCGGGCGGCGAGACGATCTTCTCGGACCGGGCCGAGCGCGATCATCCACGCCACATCGTCGCGCCCCGGCAGGGCATGGCGCTGCTGTTCCGCCATGTCCTGAACCATACCGGCAGCGCTGTGGAGCGCGGCATCAAATATGTCCTGCGATCGGACGTGATGTATCGCGACGCACCGGCGGTGACGGGCGCGGAGGCCTAGGCGAGCCGGCGCCCGCGCCCGTCGATCAGGCCGCCTTCACGCGCTGCCGGAACGCGTGGAGCAGCGGCTCGGTATAGCCGCTCGGCTGCTGGACGCCCTCGAACACGAGCGCGCGCGCCGCTTGGAAGGCGAGGCTGTCCGCCTCGCGGCCCGCCATCGGACGATAGGCCGGGTCGCCCTCATTCTGGCCGTCCACTTTCGCGGCCATGCGGATCAGCGCCGCCTCCACCTCGTCGGCGCCCGCGACGCCGTGGAGCATCCAGTTGGCCATGTGCTGCGAGGAGATGCGCAGCGTCGCGCGGTCTTCCATCAGGCCGATATCGTGGATATCGGGCACCTTCGAGCAGCCGACGCCCTGATCGACCCAGCGTACGACATAGCCGAGGATGCCCTGCGCATTGTTGTCGAGCTCGGCGGCGATCTCGTCCGGCGCCCAATTGTGGCCGAGCGCCAGCGGGATGGTCAGCAGCTTGTCGAGGCCGGGCACGACCTCGTTGGCGATCGCCGCCTGCCGCTCGGCGACGTTCACCGCGTGATAGTGCAGCGCGTGCAGGGTCGCCGCCGTCGGCGAGGGCACCCACGCCGTGGTGGCGCCGGACTTCGGATGGCCGATCTTCTGCTCCAGCATGTCGGCCATCCGATCGGGCGCGGCCCACATGCCCTTGCCGATCTGCGCCTTGCCGGCGAGCCCGCAGGCCAGCCCGATCGCGACGTTGCGCTTCTCGTAAGCGGTGATCCACTCCCGCCCCCTCATCTCGGGCTTGCGGATCATCGGGCCGGCGCGCATCGAGGTGTGCATCTCGTCGCCCGTGCGATCGAGGAAGCCGGTGTTGATGAAGACGATGCGCCCTTTTCACGGCTTCGATGCAGGCGCGAGGTTGGCCGAGGTCCGGCGCTCCTCGTCCATCACGCCGACCTTGATGGTGTGGCGGGGCAGCGCCAGCAGATCCTCGATCGCGTCGAACAGGCGATCGGTGAAGCCGCATTCCTCCGGCCCGTGCATCTTGGGCTTGACGATGTAGACTGAGCCGGCGCGGCTGTTGCCGATGCCCGAACCGTTGAGATCGTGCAGCGCGATGAGACTGGTGACGATGCCGTCGAGGATGCCCTCGGGCGCCTCGCTGCCGCCCGGCAGCAGGACGGCAGGGTTGGTCATCAGGTGGCCGACGTTGCGGACGAACAGGACCGAACGGCCAGGCAACGTGATCTCCGAGCCGTCCGGCGCGGTGTAGTTCCGGTCCGCCTCCAGCGTGCGGGTCAGCGTCTCGCCGCCTTTCTTGAAGCTGGCCTCCAGATCGCCCTTCATCAGCCCCAGCCAGTTGGCATAGGCTGCGACCTTGTCCTCGGCATCGACCGCCGCGACCGAATCCTCGAGGTCGCAGATCGTGGTCAGCGCGGATTCGAGCAGGACGTCGGCGATGCCGGCGGGATCGTCCTTGCCGATGGGGTGGGCGCGATCGATCACGATTTCGAGGTGCAGGCCGTTGTGGCGGAACAGCATATTGTCGCCGTTGCGGCCGACCAGCTGCGAGGGATCGGCCAGCGCGGGCTCGCCGCCGGTGAAGTCCGCCCACGAGCCGGATGCCAGCGGCACCGCTTCGTCCAGAAGCTGCCTGGCGCGCGCGATCACCTTGGCGCCGCGCGCCGTGTCGTAGCCGCCGCCTCTGGGCGCCTCGCCCAGCGCGTCGGTGCCGTAGAGCGCGTCGTACAGGCTGCCCCAGCGTGCATTCGCGGCGTTGAGCAGGAAGCGGGCGTTGAGGATCGGCACGACCAGCTGCGGGCCGGCGAGCGTCGCGACCTCGGCGTCGACGCGATCGGTCTCGATCGCGAAGGGGGCGGGTTCCTCGACCAGATAGCCGATTGCGCGCAGAAAG
>BACX01000686.1 GCA_000333335.1 Sphingomonas-like bacterium B12
CGGCGGCCGACGACGACCGGTGAAAGGCCGTNGTCCTCGATCTCGACGGCTTCGCCGTGGGCGCCCAGGCGGCGATTGGCCAGGTCGGCGCCGCGCTGGACGACGTACGCGCCAAGGGCAAGCCGGTGCTCGCCTTCGCGATCGCCTATGATGATGCCAGCTACCTGCTCGCCTCGCATGCCAGCGAGGTATGGATGGACCCTATGGGCTCGGTGCTGACCGCCGGCCCTGGCGGATCGCAGCTCTACTATAAGGGCCTGCTCGACAAGCTGGGCGTCACCGCGCACATCTACCGCGTCGGCAAATACAAGAGCTATGTCGAACCCTACACCCGCACCGAGGCCTCGCCCGAGGCCAAGGAGGAGGACAAGGCGCTGATCGATGCGCTGTGGGGCCGCTGGCAGAGCGAGGTCGCCAAGGCGCGGCCCAAGGCCCATTTCGCGGATTATCTCGCGCAGATCACGTCGGGCCCGCTTCCCAACACCACGCTCGCCCAGAATGCCGCTGCGCACGGGCTGGTGGACCAGCTCGGCGATCGCATCGCCTTCGGCCAGCGCGTCGCGAAGATCGTCGGCACGCCCGACAAGGCCGCGCCCGGCGCCTACAAGGCGATCCAGCTCGCCGACTGGGTGCAGGCCAATCCGGTCGACACCTCCGGTGCCGCGATCGGCGTGCTGACCGTCGCGGGCGATATCGTCGATGGCAAGGCGCCGTCGGGCACGGCGGGCGGCACCAGCCTCGCCGACGCGCTCGGCAAGGCGGTGGCAAAGGGCGACCTCAAGGCGCTGGTGGTCCGCGTCGATTCCCCCGGCGGATCGGTGACGGCATCGGATCGCATCCGCTCCGCCATCCTCGCCGCCAAGGCCAAGGGTCTGCCGGTCGTCATCTCGATGGGCAATGTCGCGGCATCGGGCGGCTATTGGGTCTCGACCGCGGGCGACGTGATCTTCGCCGATCCCGACACGATTACCGGATCGATCGGCGTGTTCGGCATCATCCCGACCTTCGAGGGCTCGCTCTCCAAGGTCGGCCTGTCGGCGGACGGGGTCGGCGCGACGCCGCTCTCCGGCCAGCCCGACGTGCTGCGCGGCACGACGCCGGTGGTCGACAATCTCATCCAGGCGGGCATCAACCAGACCTACGCGCACTTCACCGGCATCGTCGCCGAGGCGCGCCACATGCCGGTCGCGAAGATCGACGAGATCGCGCAGGGCCGCGTGTGGGACGGCGTGACCGCCAAGCAGATCGGCCTCGTCGATCGCTTCGGCGACTTGGACGACGCGATCGACGAGGCCGCGCGCCGCGCCAAGCTCGATCCGGACAAGGTGCACCCCGTCTACATCGAGCGCGAGACGTCCGCCTTCGTGCGCTTCATCCGGATGCTCACCGGCAACAGCAGCAGCACCGACGACGGCACGGCCGCGATCGGCCCCTTCGCCGCACTGACGCAGAAGCCGGACCTGACGCTGGCCCGCGCGCTGGGCGATGCGCGCCGTATCCTTACCGGCCCGGCCGTGCAGGCCCGCTGCCTCGCCTGCGGCGACGAGCCGCCCTCCCCCGCCGACGTCCGCGCCGCCCGCGCGATGATGGCCAAGGCCGCGCTGTGAGCCTGACGATACGGCCGGTGACCCTCGATGACGCGGAGGTGATCGCGGCGATCTACCGGCCCTACGTCACGGACACGGTGATCACCTTCGAATTCGATCCGCCCGACGCCACCGAAATGCGCGCGCGGATCGAACGGATCACACCGACCCATCCGTGGCTGGTGGCCGACGTGGACGGCGCCGTACTGGGCTACGCTTATGGCTCCGCCTACCGCACCCGCGCCGCCTATCGCTGGGTGGCGGAGACAGGCATCTACGTGGCCGAGACGGCGCGGGGGCGCAGGATCGGGACGCCGCTCTACCAGGCCCTGCTCGACGAGCTTCAGCGGCGCGGCTTCGTCGCCGCGATGGGCGTGATGACCGCCGGCAATCCCGCCTCGACCGCGCTGCACAAACGGCTGGGCTTCGTCGATACCGGTACGCAGCCCGGCATCGGTTCAA
>BACX01000685.1 GCA_000333335.1 Sphingomonas-like bacterium B12
CAGTCCTTCTCGCCCGGACGCGTGAACCACTGCGCACGCTTCCACTGGCCCGCATCGACGAAAGTGGCGCCCTGCGAGGCGGCCCAATCGTGCCCGGCGGTGCGGCGCTCGGGGCGGAAATGCTCCTCGCGATGATGGCCGGCGAGCACGCCGATCGCGACCGGCTGGTAGGGCGCGCGCGACAGGATCGTGCCGGCCTCGGCGATCGACTTGCCGGTGGCGGCGGCGAGCAGGGCATGGCCGTTCATCTGGCTGGTCTTGCCCTGGTCGGTCGCCATGCCGAGCGTGGTGTAGCGCTTGAAATGCTCGATCGAGGTGAAGCCCTCGCGTGCCGAGAGCTGGACATCCTTGTCGGTCACGTCGTGCTGGAAATCGACGAAGGCCTTGCCGTGACCCGGTACGTGCCAGAGCGGGCGGACACCGGCCGGCTCGTCGCTGGCGGCGAAGCGCGGGGCGGTGATGGACTTGCCGAGGGCCTCGATTACGGCGACAGCCTGTGTGGCGCCGTCAGTGAGCGCTTCGAACAGCGCGAAACGTCCCGCCGCCGCGCCGGCCGCCGCGAAACCGGGCGGCGTCTGGTCGAGCAGGAAGCTCTGCGCGGTTTCGGACCAGACCGGACGCGCGCCCATGTTGCTGCCGAGGCCGATGGCGGCGTTCCATCCGCCGCCCATGGCGAGCAGGTCGCAGGCGATGGTGCGGGTCCGGCCGTCGGCGAGGCGGACCTCCACCTTGCGGACCGGCGCACCGATCGCGTCGCTCACCGTCGCGCCGAGCAGGATCTCGGTGCCCGCCGCACGGAGCGTTTCGGCGGCCAGTGGCGCCGTCCCGCACGAATCGACCACGGCGGCGACATCCACGCCCGCGCCGATGAGATCGAGCGCAGTCTGCCAGCCGCTGTCGCTTGCCGCGAACACCACCGCGCGCTTCCCCGGCAGCGCGGCGAAACGGTTGACGTAGGTGGAGACTGCCGACGCCGTCATCACGCCGGGGCGATCATTGCCGCCGAACACCAGGGGCCGCTCGATCGCGCCGGTGGCGAGGATCGCCCGTTTCGCGACGATCTTCCACAGCCGCTGGCGGGGTCGGCCCTTGGGCGTGACGGCGAGATGATCCGACACGCGCTCGACGGCGGCATATTCGTGCCCGTCATAGACGCCGAAGACGGCGGTGCGGCTGAGCACGCGGACGTTGGGGAGCGTCGCCAGCTCGGCGGCGGCATCCTCGGCCCACGCCACCCCCGGCACGCCGTCAATCTCATGGCGTTCGGCCAGCAGGCGGCCGCCGAGACGGACATCCTCGTCGGCGAGGATAACGCGCAGGCCCGCCCGTCCGGCAGTCAATGCGGCGGCGAGTCCGGTGGGGCCGCCGCCGATCACCAGCAGTTCGCAGAAACCGTGCTCACGATCGTAGCTGTCGGGATCGGGCAGCATCGACAGCGCGCCGAGGCCGGCGGCGCGGCGGATCAGCGGCTCGTACACCTTCTCCCAGAAGGCGGCGGGCCACATGAAGGTCTTGTAGTAGAAGCCCGCGACGAAGATCGGCGCGAACAACTGGTTCACCGCCATCATGTCGAAGCGCAGGTTCGGCCAGCGGTTCTGGCTGGTCGCCTCCAGCCCGTCGAACAGTGGCACCACGGTGGCGCGCGTGTTTGGCTCGGCATGGGCGCCGGTACGCAGCGTGACGAGCGCATTCGGCTCCTCGCTGCCTACCGTCAGGATGCCGCGCGGCCGGTGATATTTGAACGAGCGGCCGACCAGCTTCACATCATTGGCGACCAGCGCCGAGGCGAGGGTGTCGCCCTCGAAGCCGGCGTAGGGCTTGCCGTCGAAGGTGAAGGAGAGCGGCTTTGATCGATCGATCAGACCGCCCTTGGCGCGGCGGCTCATCGGCCGGCCTCCGATGACAGCACCGCGCCATGGATGGCGTGGGTGCGGGTATCACGGGTCACCACGATCCAGCTGCGGCAGCCCTGCGCGTGATACCAATGCTCGGCGATCGGCCCGGCCGGATTGTCGCGCAGATAGACGTAATCGAAGAAGCCCTCCTCGCCGTCCGGGCGCTTTATGCTGGCGTCGCCGCGATACACGAACTCCTGGGAGTCCCGGTCGCCGCAATAGGGGCAGGGGATGCGCATCTATGCGGCCTCAGTGCAGGTTGGGTTGGGCGCCGACGCCCTTTTCGTCGATCAGGTGGCCGGTGCGGAAGCGGTCCAGCCGGTAGGCGGTCGCCGTCTCGTGCGGACCGTCGGTGGCGAGCAGGTGGGCGAAGCACCAGCCCGAGGCCGGCGTCGCCTTGAACCCGCCATAGCACCAGCCGGCGTTCAGATAGAGGCCGGGGACGGGCGTGGTGTCTATGATCGGGGAGCCGTCCATCGACATGTCCATGATGCCGCCCCAGCTACGCAGCAGGCGGGCGCGGCCGATCATAGGCATGATCGCCATACCGCCCTCGCATACATCCTCCACGACGGGCATGTTCCCGCGCTGGGCGTAGCTGTTGTAACCGTCGATATCGCCGCCGAAGACCAGCCCGCCCTTGTCCGACTGGCTGATGTAGAAGTGGCCCGCGCCGAAGGTGATGACGCCGGGGATGACCGGCTTCAGCCCCTCGCTGACGAAGGCCTGCAACACATGGCTCTCGATCGGCAGGCGCAGCCCCGCCATCGCCGCGACGCGCGAGCTGTTGCCCGCGACCGCTACGCCCACCTTGCCGGTGCGGATCGTGCCCCGCGTCGTCTCGACACCCGTCACGGCGCCGGCGGCATCGCGGACGAAGCCGGTCAGTTCGCAATTCTGGATGATGTCGACGCCGAGCGCGGAGGCGGCGCGGGCATAGCCCCAGTTCACCGCATCGTGCCGCGCGGTGCCGCCGCGCCCCTGATAGAGTCCGCCCTGAATCGGGAAGCGCGCATGATCGAAGGCGAGGAAGGGGGCCAGCTTGCGCACCCCGTCCTGGTCCAGGAGCTCGGCATCGACGCCGTGCAGCCGCATCGCGTTGCCGCGCCGCGCATAGGCGTCGCGCTGGCCGTCCGAATGATAGAGGTTGAGCACGCCGCGCTGGCTGACCATCGCGTTGTAGTTCAGTTCCTGCTCCAGCCCCTCCCATAGCTTCATCGACCATTCGTAGAAGGGTTCGTTGCCGGGCAGGCCGTAATTGGAGCGGATGATCGTGGTGTTGCGCCCGGCATTACCGCCGCCGATCCAGCCTTTCTCGATCACCGCGACGCGGCGGATGCCATGCACTTTGGCGAGGTAGTAAGCCGTCGCCAGCCCATGGCCGCCACCGCCGACGATGACGATGTCATAGCCCTCGGCCGGCGCCGCATCGTGCCATGTCGGCGTCCATCCGCGGTGACCGCCAAGCGCCTTCGCGGCAAGGGAAAGAGGGGATAGCGCATGGCCGGTTCGATCTTCCATGGTAACTGATAGGAAAACTACCTTCTTCAAAATTGCTTCGCTTGTCCTATGCGACGTTTCATGCCCATGAACGACAGTCATTCCAATCCGTACCTACCCGCACGGTCTGCTGCTGAATCGACGGTTCC
>BACX01000684.1 GCA_000333335.1 Sphingomonas-like bacterium B12
GAATTATTCGATAAAGATAAGCTTACATTATGAAGAGCAGCATATTACAGCCGTATGGGTCTACTTGACAGTAAAATTTGAAGAGCATTGGAAGCCTGTTGATGTAGAGGTCGAGTTTAGATGCAAGTTCAAGGAGCGAAAGGTGGATGGGTAGGTTATATAGGGATATAGCACAGAGATATATAGCAAAGAGATACTTTTGAGCAATGTTTGTGGAAGCGGTATTCGCAATATTTTAGTAGCTCGTTACAGTCCGGTGCGTTTTTGGTTTTTTGAAAGTGCGTCTTCAGAGCGCTTTTGGTTTTCAAAAGCGCTCTGAAGTTCCTATACTTTCTAGAGAATAGGAACTTCGGAATAGGAACTTCAAAGCGTTTCCGAAAACGAGCGCTTCCGAAAATGCAACGCGAGCTGCGCACATACAGCTCACTGTTCACGTCGCACCTATATCTGCGTGTTGCCTGTATATATATATACATGAGAAGAACGGCATAGTGCGTGTTTATGCTTAAATGCGTACTTATATGCGTCTATTTATGTAGGATGAAAGGTAGTCTAGTACCTCCTGTGATATTATCCCATTCCATGCGGGGTATCGTATGCTTCCTTCAGCACTACCCTTTAGCTGTTCTATATGCTGCCACTCCTCAATTGGATTAGTCTCATCCTTCAATGCTATCATTTCCTTTGATATTGGATCATATGCATAGTACCGAGAAACTAGTGCGAAGTAGTGATCAGGTATTGCTGTTATCTGATGAGTATACGTTGTCCTGGCCACGGCAGAAGCACGCTTATCGCTCCAATTTCCCACAACATTAGTCAACTCCGTTAGGCCCTTCATTGAAAGAAATGAGGTCATCAAATGTCTTCCAATGTGAGATTTTGGGCCATTTTTTATAGCAAAGATTGAATAAGGCGCATTTTTCTTCAAAGCTTTATTGTACGATCTGACTAAGTTATCTTTTAATAATTGGTATTCCTGTTTATTGCTGAAGAATTGCCGGTCAATCCCCGA
>BACX01000683.1 GCA_000333335.1 Sphingomonas-like bacterium B12
TTTCCTCGGTGTGCTACCGCCGCCTCGCCTTCCTCTCGGGAAAGACTCGGCGCCAGCATTGATGGCGCTGTTAGCACTCCCCATCAGAGAGTGCCAGCGCGGGATATGGCGACCGCTCCTGCAGCGTCAAGGCGACCTCGCACGGAAATTTTCAAGCCGCCGGACGTAATGCGTGCCTGCACCGGGACGGGCCGATTGCCAGCGCGCCGCCCATCCTCTAGCCCGGCTGCGAGACGGAAAGGTGACGGCACGTGAAGCGCTTCCTCAAGGGCCTGTGGAAATTCCTCGTCGGCGTGAAGGACGCGCTGGTGCTGCTCGTGCTGCTGCTCTTCTTCGGGG
>BACX01000682.1 GCA_000333335.1 Sphingomonas-like bacterium B12
AGACGCTGCCCTATCAGTATATCACCGCGCCGGGCGCCACCTCGTCGGGCGACGACAAATACACGCAGGGCACCGCGCTCGGCGGCGGCGTGAAGCTGGCCGGCACCTCGCGCTCGGACGTGCAGGGATCGATCAACCAGACCGGCAACGCGCTCGATGTCGCCGTCCAAGGCGCGGGCTTCTTCCAGATCCAGCAGCCGGACGGCACCACCGCCTACACCCGCGACGGCAACTTCTCGGTCTCGGCCGAGGGCCAGATCGTGACGCAGGATGGCCGCCCGCTGGTTCCCAACATCCAGATCCCGAACGGCGCGACCAACATCACGATCGGCGCCGACGGCACTGTCTCGGCGACCACCGCCGGCTCCACCGCCTCCACCCAGCTCGGCAAGATCCAGCTGGCCAGTTTCGTCAACCCGACGGGCCTTCAGTCGATCGGCAACAACATGCTGATCCAGACCGATGCCTCGGGTGATCCGCAGCAGGGCGATGCCGGCACCGACGGCCGCGGCACGATCGAGCAGGGCGCGCTGGAAGCCTCCAACGTCAACGTCGTGGAAGAGCTGGTCGGATGACCCTGCGCGCTATCCTCGCCGGCACCGGCTCCGCTTTGCCCGTCCGCCGTGTCACCAATGCCGAGCTGGCCGAGCAGGTCGACACCTCCGACGAGTGGATCGTCGAGCGCACCGGCATCCGCAGCCGCTACATCGCGGGCGAAGGCGAGACGACAGCGACGCTCGCCGCCGATGCCGCGCGCAAGGCGTTGGCGGACGCGGGCATGGACGCGAGCGAAATCGGCCTGATCGTGCTCGCCACCGCGACGCCGGACCAGACCTTCCCGTCGTCGGCCACCAAGGTGCAGGCGATGCTGGGCATCGACGATTGCGTGGCGTTCGACGTCGCGGCGGTCTGCTCG
>BACX01000681.1 GCA_000333335.1 Sphingomonas-like bacterium B12
GGCAACACGCCGTTCGACGGCCTGCCCGTGCAGGGCCGCGTGCTGAAAACGATCAAGGGCGGCCAGCCCATAGGCTGACCGCCCTCGTCTTTCCCCCTTGGAAGGGTCTTAACGCGAGGCGACCTGCACGCCGGCATCGCGCCTGGCGAGCGACGATGGCGTTGCGGCCTTGTGCGCCGTCGCACGCGCGGTCTGGGTCTTGCCGTCCGCTTTCACCCACTGCAGCGGCGCATCGCCGGCAGTGGCACGGACGAAGCACGCGCCCTTGCGCGCCTGGATCTGTTCGCACAGCGCCACCGCCGAGGCGCGGTCCGCGAAGCCCGACACCGACAGGCGGACGAGCGACGCGCCCGAGAAGCTGAACTGCGCGCGCGCCGGGGCGTAACCGGCGAGACGCGGCATCGCCCTGGCGGCATCGTCCCACGCCGCCTGGATGGCGCCGGCCTTGGAGAAGGCGCCGAGTTGGACCACGTAACCGCTCGAGCGGAACACCGGCTTGGGCTGAACGGTCAGCACCGCGCTGCGGAACGGTGACCTGGGAGCGCGCAGCAAGACCGGCGTCGCGGCACGATCGGGCTTCACCGCCTGCTGGGCGACCATCGCGACCGCGCTTGCGGGCGCATCGGCCGGCATCTCCGCCGCCTTGGGCGCATCATCGAGAGGCACGGTGACCGAAGCCGTATCGGCGGCAGCGACCTGTACCGGCAGCGCGGCCTGAGCCGGGACCGGATCGGCGGCCGCCAGCGCGACCGGAGCCTGGCTCGGCGCCGGTGCGGCGAGCGCCAGCGCGGTCGGCAAGCCCGGATCGCTCGCCGGCTTCACGCCCAGCATCGCGGCGACCTGAACGGGACCAGCCGACTGTGGTTGGGCGAGTTGCGCCCAGCGGCCGATCTGGTCGTTGATCTGGCTCGGCGGCGTATCCTGCATCGCGACGGCACGCGCTTCGCGCCACTGGCCATTGAGTGCGAACGCAAGCGCGAGATTCTGGCGCGCCCGCGCATCCGACTTGCCGGAGCGGACATAAGCGACGAGCATGTCGATCGCCGTCTGGCGGTCACCCGAAAGCGCCAGTGCGAGGCCGAGATCGGCGGTTGGCATCTGGCCGTCGAGGCCGCGCAGCACGGCCTGCGCCTCGCCGGCGCGGCCCGCGCCGATCTCGGCCAACGCCATGTTGAACTTCGCCTTGGGCTGATCGGGATTGAGGCTCAGCGAATCGCGGAAGCTCGTCTCGGCCGACGCGAAGCGCCCGGCAGCCAGATAGGACTGGCCGAGCAGCATCCGGTATGAAGCATCGTGGGCGCGAGGCG
>BACX01000680.1 GCA_000333335.1 Sphingomonas-like bacterium B12
GCCGGCGCAGCGCCCATTGCCGCCGTCGTTGCGCTTCCATGGGCTGATGACGTTGCCGAAGGCGCTGGTCTCGTTGGACGAGCCCATCGCGAACTGGTCCATGTTGAGCTTGCCGAGCATCCCCGCGCCAGCGCCGAACAGCTTCGACGTGATGGTGGATTCGTACTGCGGCACGAAGCCCTTGAGGATGCCGCTCGCGGCCGTCGTCTCGACGCCCTTGGTGCAGAACAGATCCTTGATGCCAAGCGGCACGCCGGAGAGCGGCTTGAGGTCGCCCGACGCGCGCGCCGCATCGGCCGCATCGGCGGCGGCGAGCGCATGGTCGGGCGTCTCGACCAGCCAGGCGTTGAGCGGGCGCCCCTTCTCGACCGCGGCGTTGAAGGCGGAAGCCACCTCGCGCGCGGAGAAGGTGCCGGCGGCGACGCCGTCGCGGATGTCGGCGATGCCGAGGTTGGTAAGGTCGGTCATTATTCGATCACCTTGGGCACGGCGAAGAAGCCATGCTCGGCCTGGGGGGCGTTGGCGAGGACGGCGTCGCGGATGCCGCCGCCGGTCTGGTCGTGGGTCACCACGTCGTCGCGCAGGCGCAGATGGTTGGGGATGACGGCGGCGAGCGGTTCGACGCCGTCGGTGTTCACCTCGCCCAGTTGCTCGATCCAGCGGAGGATGTTGTTGAGCTCGGGAAGAAGCGCCTCAGCCTCGGCATCGCTGGTGGCGATGCGCGCGAGGCCGGCGATCTTGCGGACGGTGGCGAGGTCTACGGACATGATGGCGCGGCTATCATCCGAAATCCTACACTTCAAGCGCGGCCTTGCCGGAACTTCGCCCGCGCCTTAAGCCCTGCCCCCCATGGCCGCCCGCCGCTTCCTCTACGTGATCGCCGCGATCATCTTCCTCATCCTCGCCGGCGGCATCGTCTGGACGCTGTTTCCCGAAGCGGTGATGCGGCTGACGTTCGTGCCCACCGTCTCCTTCGCCACGCCCACGGATGGCGGGCCGGACTATCGCGATCCGAGCGCATGGCTCTCCCGCCCCGGCGCGCCGAACGATCCGGCCAACTGGCTGCCGCCCGGCGTGCCCGGTACGGCGAAGACCAAGGCGGTCGTGTTCTTCGTGCCGCCCACCACCTATCTCAGCCGCGCCCACTGGAACGCGCCGATCGACGACAAGGACATGAACCAGCGCGCGCATGTGCTGGTGTCGAGCGAGGCCTCGGCCTTCTCCAACGTCGCGCGGGTATGGGCGCCGCGCTATCGCGAGGCGACGGCGGGCGCGTTCCTCACCACCAAGCCCGATGCCGCCAAGGCGCTGGAGCTGGCCTATTCGGACGTAAGCCGCGCCTTCAACGCCTTCCTCGACCAAGCGCCACCCGCCGCGCCGATCATCCTCGCGGGGCATAGCCAGGGCAGCTACCACCTCCTCCGCCTACTCAGGGATCGGGTGGCGACCGACAAGAAGCTCCGGAAGCGAATCCTCGCCGCCTATGTGGTCGGCTGGCCGATCTCGATCCCGGCGGACCTCCCGAAGCTGGGCTTGCCCGCCTGCCAGAAGCCCGATGAGCATGGCTGCATCCTGAGCTGGGAGAGCTTCGCCGAACCTGCGGACCCGGCTCAGCTGCGCACCCGCTACGACGCGGGGATCGGCTTCACCGGCCAACCGCGCGCCAACACGCCGGCGCTCTGCGTCAACCCGATCACCGGCACGCAGGGCGGTGTGGCGGGCGCCGCCGCCAATCTCGGATCGGTGAAGCCGGACGAGGGCTACAAGTCGGCGACCCTCGTGCCGCACTTGGTTCCAGCGCGATGCGATCCGGCCGGGCTGCTGCTGATCGGCTCGCCGCCGGACGGATTCGGCGTGGCGGTGCTGCCGGGCAACAATTTCCACGTCTTCGACTACGCGCTGTTCTGGGCGAACATCCGCGCCGATGCCGAACGCCGGCTCGCGGCCTACGAGAAGCACCGCAAGTGATCACCGGATCGACGCTCGAATTTCGCGATCTGCTGCCCAAGGGTGGACGGCTGGCCGGGCTGGACGTCGGCACCAAGACGATCGGCCTCGCTTATTGCGACGCCGGCTGGACGATCGCGACGCCGGCCGAGACGATCCGCCGCACCAAGTTCGGCGCCGATCTGGAAGCGCTGCGCAAGGTGGTGGCGAGCCAGTCGATCCGGGGGTTGGTGCTGGGCCTGCCGCTCAACATGGACGGCACCGATTCGCCGCGCACCCAGGCGATCCGCGCCTTTGCCCGCAACTTGAAGCCGCTCGACCTGCCGATCCTGCTGTGGGACGAGCGCTGGTCCACCGCCGCCGTGACGCGCACGCTGCTGGACGCCGATGCCAGCCGCGCAAGGCGGGCCGAGGTGGTCGACAAGATGGCCGCCGCCTACATCCTGCAGGGCGCGATCGATGGCCTTGCCGGCTTCGGCGCGGGGTTCTGATCCGGCCGCTTGTCACCCTCCCGTCACGCCGATAGGAGGCGGCTTCATGGCCGATGACGTCCCCTCCGAGTTCGCCCTCCCCGATGGCGTCCACCCCTTCCCGCACAAGCATCTGACCGGCATCGCCGGGCTGCAGCCGTGGGAGATCGGCTTCCTGCTGAACGAGGCCGAGCAGTGGATCGCGCTCAACCGCGCCACCGCCAAGCATGACGACCGGCTGGCGGGCCTCACCCAGATCAACGCCTTCTTCGAGAACAGCACCCGCACGCTGCTGAGCTTCGAGATCGCCGGCAAGCGGCTGGGCATGGACGTGGTCAACATGCACGCCGCCCAGTCGAGCGTGAAGAAGGGCGAGACGTTGCTCGACACGACGGCGACGCTCAATGCGATGAAGCCCGACGTGATCGTCATCCGCCACGATGCCTCCGGCGCGGTCGGGCTGATCGCTGACAAAGTGGACTGTCCGGTGCTCAACGCCGGCGACGGCCGCCACGAGCATCCGACGCAGGCGCTGCTCGACGCGCTGACCATCCGCCGCCGCATCGGCCGGATCAACGGCACCGTCGTCACCATCTGCGGCGACGTGCTGCACAGCCGGGTGGCACGCTCCAACATCCTGCTGCTCGGCACGCTGGGCGCCGAGGTGCGCGTCGTGGCGCCTCCGACGCTGCTGCCGCCCGCCGTCGAGCGCATGGGCGTGAAGGCCTACACCAATTTCGATGCCGCGCTGGAGGGCGCCGAGGTGGTGATGATGCTCCGCCTCCAGCTCGAGCGGATGGACGGGGCGTTCGTCCCCTCCCCTCGCGAATACCACCATTTCTACGGCCTCACCCGCGAGCGGCTGGCGCTGGCCGCGAAGGACGCGCTGGTGATGCACCCCGGCCCGATGAACCGGGGCATCGAGATCACCTCGGACGTCGCCGACGACATCCAGCAATCCGCGATCACCGAGCAGGTGGAGATGGGCGTGGCGGTCCGCATGGCCTGCCTCGACGTGCTGACGCGAAGCCGGCGCGGCGTGGAGGGCTGGGCATGAACGGTTCCGCAAAAGGCACGCTGGCCATCCGCAACGGGCGGATCGTCGATCCGGTCGCCGGCACCGTCAGCGAAGGCGGAGTCCTCATCAAGGACGGCCGCATCGAGGCGTTCGGCGAGATCGAGCATGGCGTGTTCCGCAAGTCCGACGTGGTGGCGGATGCGCGCGGCGCGCTGATCGCGCCGGGCCTCGTCGATGTCGGCGCCTTCGCGATCGACCCCAAGGCGGCGACGGCGGGCGGCATCACCACCTCGCTGCTGATGCCCGACCAGGCGCCGCCGCTCGATGCCCCGGCCCTGATCCGGCAGGCGGCTAGCTTCCCGGCTGATGCCTTCTCCATCGTCCCCTTCGCCGCCGCGACGCGCGGGCTGGACGGCCGCGAGATGGCCGAGATCGGGCTGATGAAGCGCGCCGGCGCGGTCGCGGTGTGCACCGGCCGCCAGTGGATCGCCGATTCGGAGCTGATGGCCCGGATCATGGCCTATGCCTCCGCCTTCGACATGATCGTGATCACCCATGCCGAGGATGGCGGGCTGGTGAAGGGCGCGGTCGCGACGGACGGCGAGATGGCGAGCCGGCTCGGCCTCGCATCCGCCCCCGCGATCGCCGAAGCAATGGCGGTGGCGCGCGACCTGATGCTCGCCGAGGAGACCGGTGCGCGGCTCCACTTCCGCCAGCTTTCGACCGCGCGCGCCTTCGACCTCCTGCGCGCCGCCAAGAAGCGCGGCGTCGCGGTGACGTGCGGCGTCTCGCCAGCGCATTTCCTGCTCTCGGATCAGGCGATCGGGCCGTTCAAGACCTTCGCCCGCCTCTCCCCGCCGCTGCGCTCCGAGGACGATCGCAAGGCTGTGATCGAGGCGGTGCGCGATGGCACGGTGGACCTGATCTGCTCCGCCCACGATCCGCGCGGGCCGGAAGCGAAGCGGCTGCCCTACGTCTCGGCCGAGCCGGGCATGGCGGGTGCCGAGACGCTGCTCACGCTTTCGCTGGCGCTCGTGCAGATGATCGAGGGTTCGCGGCGATGCCGTCCAAAATCCTCCCCCGCGAGGGGGAGGATCACAGTTTACTCAGGCGCGCGCGCCGCCGACGACGCCGACCGAATTGTGGCGCAGCGCCTTCAGCACGGTGTCGACGATGCCGTCCGCATCGAGGCCCGCCTCGGCATATTGCTTCTCGGGCTTGTCCTGCGCCTGGAAGATATCCGGCAGGCGCAGCGTGCGGATCTTGAGGCCCGCATCGGTCAGCCCCTCGTCCGAGGCGAGCGTCAGCACGTGCGCGCCGAGGCCGCCGACGGCGCCCTCCTCGATCGTCACGACGACCTCGTGCGTGGCGCAGAGCTTGCGGATCAACGCCTGGTCGAGCGGCTTGGCGAAGCGCAGGTCGGCGACGGTGGCGGACAGGCCCTGCGCGTCGAGCCGGTCGGCGGCCTTGAGCGCCTCCTCCAGCCGGGTGCCGAGCGACAGGATCGCGACTTCTGCCCCGCGAT
>BACX01000679.1 GCA_000333335.1 Sphingomonas-like bacterium B12
CTCATATTGCCGTCGCACGAACCGACATAGCGCAGGATCGATCGGAGCTTCTTGACGTAAGCCCCTGCTTCGGCAGGCGAACGCATGTCCGGCCGGCTGACGATCTCCATCAGCGCCACGCCCGATCGGTTGAGATCGACATAGGAGCGTGTCGGGTGCTGATCGTGCATCAGCTTGCCGGCATCCTGCTCGACATGGATGCGCTCGATGCCGATCGTCTTCGGCTCCGCGCCCTCGGGTTCGATCTCGATCAAGCCTTCGCCGACAAGCGGATGATAAAGCTGCGAAATCTGGTAGCCCTGCGGCAGATCGGCGTAGAAGTAATTCTTCCGGTCGAACCGCGACCACTTGTTGATCTGGGCATTGATCGCCATGCCGGTGCGGACCGCCTGGCGGATGCACTCGGCGTTCGGCACGGGCAGCATGCCGGGCATCGCCGCGTCGATCAGGCTGACCTGGCTGTTCGGCTCCGCCCCGAACGCGGTCGCCGCGCCCGAGAAGAGCTTGGACTGCGACGTGACCTGCGCATGGACCTCGAGGCCGATCACGACCTCCCACTCGCCGGTGCCGCCCTGGATGCGATAGCTGCTCATTTTTCTGAGCCTAGCTCCCTATTGGAAATCATAAAGAGGATGGTCGAGCCTAACCACATACCGCAGATGAGAGCGGAAACGGCCGCACTCAAGCCTGCGCTGGGGGATAGGAGGTAGATAATCAGCAATCCTATCAGGCAGACCACGACGTTTCGGATCACATCGCCGTGACGCTTTTCGAAGAAGAATTTCGGAATGCTCGTCACGCTTCCAACGAACAGAACCAGCGTGAAAAGAATCCCGGCGATGCTATACACGTCATTCGGTTTCTGGCCTTGCGAAGCGACGATGGCACCTAAATAGGTTCCGATCGCTGCCCCGAAAACAAGGTTCATCGCGTCCGCTGCGTGCTCCCACGAGCGGACCGCCAGTTTTACCACCATTGCCCCGGTCGCGCCGTGAAGCCCGCGCGCTCCTCTATGGCGAGGCCCGCATTGAGCACGCCTTGCTCGTCGAGCGGGCGGCCGATGATCTGGAGGCCCAGCGGCAGCCCCTGCCCGTCCAGCCCGCCCGGCACCGACATCGCCGGCAGACCCGCCAGCGACGAGGGCACGGTGAACACGTCGTTGAGATACATGGCGATCGGATCGGCCGATTTCTCGCCCAGCCCGAAGGCGGCGGAGGGCGCGGTCGGCGTCAGCAGCACGTCGCACTTTTCGAAGGCCTGCTCGAAATCGCGCACGATCAGCGAGCGGACCTTCTGCGCCTTAGTGAAATAGGCGTCGTAGAAGCCGGCCGAGAGCACATAGGTGCCGATCATGATGCGGCGCTTCACCTCGGCGCCGAAGCCGTCGGCGCGGGTCGCGGCGTACATCTCCTGCAAATTGGCGCCGTCGGGCAGGTCGCGCAGGCCGTAGCGCACGCCGTCATAGCGCGCGAGGTTGGAGGAGGCCTCCGCCGGCGCGATGATGTAGTAGGTCGGCAAAGCGTACTTCGTGTGCGGCAGCGAGACTTCGACGATCTCCGCGCCCGCATCCTTCGCCCAGGCGATGCCCTGCTCCCACAAGGCCTCGATCTCGGCGGGCATGTTGTCGACGCGATATTCCTTGGGAATACCGACGCGCTTACCCTTGAGATCGCCCGACAATCCCTTTTCCCATGCCGGCACCGGCAGGTCCAGCGAGGTGGCGTCCTTGGGATCGAAGCCGGACATCGCCTCCAGCATGATCGCGCAGTCGCGCACGTCCTTGGCCATCGGCCCCGCCTGATCGAGCGAGGAAGCGAAGGCCACCACGCCCCAGCGCGAGCAGCGGCCGTAGGTCGGCTGATGCC
>BACX01000678.1 GCA_000333335.1 Sphingomonas-like bacterium B12
GCCACGATCGACCCCGACGGCACGATCACCATCCGCGATCGCCTGAAGGACGTGATCAAGACCGGCGGTGAATGGATCGATTCCATCCACCTCGAAGAACTTGTCGCGACAGCGGAGGGCGTGGCCGAAGCGTCGGTCGTCGCGATCCCCGATGCGAGGTGGGGCGAGCGACCGCTGGCGGTGGTGGTGCCCAAACCGGGAGCCACGATCACGCTGGACGCGCTCAACG
>BACX01000677.1 GCA_000333335.1 Sphingomonas-like bacterium B12
GTGATAGCCGAGCCGCTCATGCCATCGTCCGTTCAGCCTGCCGCCATGCAAGCCTCGTCAGCTCGGGCAGCACCGCGACCCGCTCTCGCGCTTGCGCGGACGAGGCGTTGCCGCGGATCACGCGGCCTTTGATTCCGTGGAAGATGGCGGCGAGGCGGAAGAAGTTAAATGCCATGTAAAAGTCGTAGGCAGGCATCCCGTCAAGCTTCCGCCTGCGGCAATAGGCGGCCAGATACTCGTCCTCGCTGGGCATGCCGAGGGCGGCGATGTCGGCTCCGGCCAGCCCGGCAACAATATGCGGCGGCATCCGGTACATCATCGCGTGGTAGGCGAAGTCCGCGCCCGGATGTCCCAGCGTCGACAGTTCCCAGTCGAGAACGGCCAGCACGCGTGGCTCGCAAGCATGGAAGATCACGTTGTCGATGCGGAAATCGCCATGGACGATGCTCGTCTCGTCGCCATCCGGGATGTGGGTGGGCAACCATTCGACCAGTCGATCCATATCCGGGTCGCGGCCCGCGTCCGTGTCTTCCAGATATTGCTTCGACCAGCGTGCGATCTGGCGAGCGAAATAATTGCCCGGCCGGCCGTAGTCGCCGAGACCGACCGCCGCATAGTCGATGTCGTGAAGCTGGGCGATGGTGGCGTTCATCGCGTCGAACAAAGCGGCGCGCTCGTCGTTCTCAACGCCGGGGATCGTCGCGTCCCAGAAGATGCGGCCTTCGACCATGTCCATCACGTAGAAGATGGTGCCGAGCACCGACGGGTCGGTGCAGACAGCGCGGACCTGCGCGACCGGAAAATTTGCCTGCGCCAATCCGGTCAGCACCTTAACCTCGCGATCGACGGCATGAGCGCCCTTCAGCAATTGACCCGGCGGCTGCTTGCGCAGCACGTAGGCTTTGTCCGGCGTGACCAGCTTGTAGGTGGGATTGGACTGGCCGCCCTTGAATTGTTCGATCGTCAGGCGCCCGGCATAATCCGTAACATGCTCGTGAAGCCATGCGTCGAGCGCGCGCGCGTCGATTTCATAGCCCGCGCGTACCGTCGAGCTGCCCTCGTTGGCCTTCGTCGGGGAGGTCACGGCCATGCCCTGTGCCCGATGATCATCGCGCTTCCTTCCAGTCGCGCTTGATCTTCTTCGCGAGGCTCCATTTGTGGACCTCCGTCGGCCCGTCGTAGATGCGGAAGGCGCGGATCTCTCGGAATGCCTGCTCGACAATCGTGTCCCCGCTGACCCCAGTACCGCCCATCACCTGAACGCAGCGGTCCGCGACGCGGAACAGCGCGTCCGACACCGAGACCTTCGCCATCGAGCTTTCGGCGGTGCCAAGAGACCCGGTATCGAGCACGCCCGCGCACCACTCGATCATCAGCTCGGACTGCTTCAGATCGATTAGGTTGTCGGCGAGCATGAAGCCGACGCCCTCGTGATCGATCAGCGGCTTGCCGAAAGCGTGCCGGCGATTGGCGTAATCCGTCGCGATCTCCTGCGCGCGGGTGGCGACGCCGAGCCAGCGCATGCAATGTGAGAGGCGGGCGGGGGACAATCGGATCTGCGCGTATTTGAAGCCTTCGCCGCTGGCGCCCAGCATCTGATTGGCAGGGACGCGCAGATCGACGATGTCGATCTCTGCATGGCCACCCGGCATCGAGTTGTCGATCGTGTCGAGCAGGCGGATCGTGCGGATCGCGGGATCGGGCAAATCGATCAGGAACATGCAGGCGCCGTCTTCGGACTTCGCCATGACGATGCCGACCTTTGCGCCTTCGGCGCCGGTGATGAACTTCTTGCGTCCGTTGATGACCCAGTGATTGCCGTCCAGTCTGCACGTCGTCCGCATCATCGACGGGTCGGAACCCGCGCCGCCTCCTTCCGCGGGTTCGGTCATGAAGAAGGCCGAGCGTGCTTTGCCCGAGACCAAGGATTCGAGAAAATGGGCTTTCTGCTCAGGCGAGCCCACCTTGCCGAGAAGATACATGTTCCCCTCGTCCGGCGCAGCCGTGTTGCAGGCGAGCGGGCCTAGCGGGGAAAGGCCCGTTTTGGTGAGAACGATCGCGGTTTCGCGCTGCGTAAGGTGCGCGCCGTCGGGCAGGATGTGCGGCGTCAGAACGCCGGCCTCGCGCGCCTTGTCTCGCATCTCCATCACCAGAGAGTCGGCCGGGCCGTGGCCGGTTCGGCGCTCGTCCGTCTCATAGGGGATCACGACGTCGCGAACGAAAGTCTCCACGCGGGCCGCGATTGCTTTTGCACGCTCGGTCATTGCGCTGTGGTTCCCCCATCGACGACCAACTCGGCACCGGTCATGTAGCGGCTTTCGTCGCTTGCAAGGAACAGGATGGCATCGGCGATCTCGTCGGGCTCGCCCGGCCGACCGACGGGTACGTCGGCGAGCAGCGTCTTCGCGATCTCGGGATCTGCGTAGGCGGGCGCGGAGAGTGGTGTGCGGATATGGCCGGGGTGGATCGAATTGGCGCGGACGCCATTGCCGGCTTCCGCACATTCTAGCGCCGTGACCTTGGAGAACATTCTGACAGCGCCCTTGGCCGCGCAATAGGGACCCGTGCCGGGTGCAGCGACGATGCCCCGGATCGAGGACATGTTGACGATCGAGCCCCGGCCGGAGGCGGCGAGCAGCGGCATCATGTGCTTGGTGCCCAGGAATACACCGTCTAGATTGACCGAGACGATCGAGCGCCATTCCTCCAGCGAGGTCTCGGCGATCGGGAGGAAACGGCCGAAGCCCGCGTTGCTGACGAGGACGTCGAGCTTGCCGAAGCGGCTCTTGATGCGGTCGGCGAGCGATATCCAGCCTGGCTCGTCGGTCACGTCGAGCGTGACTGCCTCATGAAAGTCTCCGCCGAGGGTTTGAAGGGCGATCTCCAGCTTCTCCGTATCGCGATCGACCAGCAGTACAGTCGCACCCTCGGTGGCGAAGCGCTGCGCCGATGCCAGGCCAATGCCGGAGGCGGCACCAGTGATGAGCACGACACGGTCGGAAAAGCGGTTCATGCCACCTTCTCGGCCATGCCGGCATCCCCTTTGCTGAGCGACAGCAGGCTTTCAAATTCGGGATTGGTGCGGGAAAGGATCGCGTCTGCCCGGGCCCTGATCGGTTTGTCGAACCGGGTGGTCGTGAACACGTAGAGGCAATCTTCGCGTATGCCTTCGAACGCCTGCGCCGCCACGGCTTCCGGGGAGGGGGCATTGCGATAGAGGTTTTCGGCGATCGATTGCAGCTCCTGGGCTTCCTCGGCGCGACCCTCCGCCGTTCGCAGATTGTCCGGCCGCGATCGCTCGGCATCGTAGATCCGCGTCGCGACGAGGCCGGGGCACAGCATCGTCACCCCGATCGGGGCACCTTCGTCCTTCAGGCCCGCATAGAGCGCCTCGGTGATCCGCACGACGGCGTGCTTGGACGCGCCATAGACGGCCGACCCAGAACCGCTGACGAAGCCCGCGACCGAAGCGGTGTTGAGGATGTGCCCCGAACGCCCTTCGGCCAGCATGCGCGGCACGAAGCTGCGAATGCCGTTCACCACGCCATCGACATTGACACCAAAGGCCCAGCGCCAATCCTCCGGAGCGTAATCCCAGACCGGGCGATGCCGCCCGCCTGGCACGACCCCGGCATTGTTGCACAGCAGATCGACCCCACCGAACCTGCCCCATGCGGCATCGGCCAGGGCCTGTACGGCAGCCGGATCGGCGACGTCCGTGCGAAGCAGGAGCGTAGCGGGCGCGGCGAGGCGCGCAGCGACCGCTTCGAGGTCCGTCAGGTTGATGTCGGCTAGGACAAGGTTCATGCCTTCCGCCGCGGCAATCTCGGCGAGCGCCGCACCGATCCCGCTACCGGCGCCGGTGATGACCGCCGTTTTCCCGGAGAAATCCTTCATGCGGTTCCTGCTCCTTGATCATGGCCGGTCCTGTGGAGGACTCGCTCTTTCGGATGTTCGTAATCGACCGTCCGGTCGGGCGTCAACCTCGACGGACACGTTGACCGCAGGAAAAGAGCAGCATAGCAAGTCCTCGGCCGACCGGACGGTCTAGTAAATTCAGGAGAGATCATGGGCTCGCAATCCAATCCCCTCGTGGCGCTCGGCCGGCTCCGGCGGGACGCGCCGAAGACGGTGGCAGGCTTTCGCCGCTGGCGCCGGATCATCGACACGGACGGAGCCGTGCCGGCCCGCATCAAGCGCTTGTTCGTTGCCTGCGCAGCGACCGTGAAGGGCTATGAAGAAATGGCGTTGCGCGAACTCGGAGCAGCGCGGGATGCCGGCCTGAGCGAGGATGAAGCAGGCGCGGCCGTCGCGATCCTGTCGAGCGTGCGCGGTGAGGGGGCGGCGCTGCGCTTCCATGGACTGTTCATGCAGGTCTATCCAAGTGCACTAGATCCGGAGGCGCCGGACGAAGATCTCACCGTCGAACCCGGTGCTGCGGAGGCCAATTTTCTTCACTATTTCGGCACCATGCCGCCTTCGCTCGGCAAATTGTTTGAGGTCAAGCCGCTCGGTGCGGACGCTTATTATCTGATGCGCGAGGGGACTCTATCGGGAACGGCGCTGGGACCGGTCCACGCCGAGTTACTACTCGTTACCGTGCTGGTCGCCGACTATAGCGAATGGTCAAAGGTCCATATGAACGGGGCGCGCAAGGCCGGCGCCAGTGAGGAGGCGGTCGCGGAGGCGGTGATCTGCGCGGTGCCGACTGCTGGTTTGTCCGCCTGGGTGATCGGCGCCACCGCGATGGACGCCGGTTGAAACGCTACAGCCCGCTGACGAGATGGCCACCATCGACCGCGATGACGGCCCCCGTCATATAGCGCGACTGATCCGAGCAGAGCAGCATCAGAGGCCCGTCGAGATCGGCAACCTGCCCGAGCCTGCGCTGAGGAATGCGCGCGATCAGCCGCTGCCCGGCATCGGACGCGAAGAAATCGCGGTTCAGGTCGGTCTCGATATAGCCGGGCGCGAGCGCGTTGACGCGAATACCGAGCGGTGCCCATTCCAGCGCGAGCGCCTTGGTCAGCTGGATCAGGCCGGCCTTGCTGGCAGCATAAGCAGCGAGCCCCTTGGCGACCCGCTCACCCAGAATCGAGGCGATATTCACGAGTGTGCCGCCGCCGGACTGCATCGCGCGGGCGCTGGCCTGCGCGACGAGGAAGCTGCCGGTGAGGTTCGGCGACAGGACGCCAAGCCATTCTTCCGCCGGGACATCCAGCGCGGCGCGTGTCTGAGCCACCCCGGCATTGTTGACCACGATCGAGAGGGGGGCGGGGGCTTTCTGCTGAAGGCAATGAAAGGCCTCGGTGACGGAAAAAGGGTCGGTGACATCCATGACCAAAGGCAGGCACAGGCCTCCGGCAAGGCCGATCCGGTCAGCCAAAGCTTCCAGGGCCGTCTCGCGACGTGCGGCTGCGAAGACGGTCGCGCCCTGCGCTGCCAGCAGCATTGCGAAATGCTGGCCCAATCCGGAGCTTGCCCCGGTCACCAGCGCGACCTTGCCGTTCAGCTGCATCTTTCTCTCCATTGCTCTTGCACCATCGCGCGATCGGCTGCACCCGTAATGGCAACCGACCGGACGGTCGAGGTGCCATTTGGAGAGTGACATGCGGCTGGAAGGAAAGCGGGCAATCGTCACCGGCGGGGCCAACGGCCTCGGCGCCGCGATCGCGCGGCGTTTCGCGGTTGAGGGTGCGCGGGTCGCGATCGCGGATATCGACGATCGGGCCGGCATGGTCTCGGCTGATGCGGTTGCCACTGCCGGTGGCCAGGCTTGCAGTCTGAGGCTCGACGTGACGCGCGAGGAGGATTGGGCTCTTGTCGTCGCCGATCTCGCGAAACGCTGGGGCGGCATCGACATACTGGTCAACAATGCCGCGATCGCCTCCGGTCTCACCCGGATCGAGGATCGATCGCCCGAGGACTGGGATCGCAGTATGGCGATCAACGCCAAGGGGCCATTCCTCGGTACGCGCATGCTCTTGCCCGTTTTTCGAAGGCAAGGCGGCGGTACTATCGTGAACATCTCATCGGTCGCGGGCCTCGGCCAATCGCAGATCATGGATCCCGCTTATGCCTGCAGCAAGGCGGCGTTGACCATGCTGACCCGCATCACGGCTGCCCAGCACGCGGATGAGGGCGTGCGCTGTAACTCGATCCACCCAGGTCCGATCGACAGCGATTTGGCGCGGATCGCTTATTCGGACGGCGACGCCTTCGCGCGGCGTCTCTTGCGCCTTCCGCTGGGGCGCCTTGCCAAAATCGATGAAGTTGTGTCGGCCATTCTCTTTCTGGCGAGCGACGAATCATCCTACATCACCGGTGCCGCACTTCCCGTGGACGGTGCGGCGCTCGTGCAATAGATGAAGAACATCAGCAGGCTGGCGGTTTCTGGGATGCCGGCAAAGAGGGAAGGGTAAAGGCCCAGCATGGCGCGAGTGACGAAGAAGCGGCCGACGACCGAAGCGCATGATGAGAAGCGCAACGAGATATTGAGGCATTGTGCAACTCTGTTCGACAGAGTCGGCTATCATAAGGCATCGATGCAGATGCTGGCTGACGAAGTGGGGCTCGGCAAGCCGACCCTCTATCACTATTTTCCGAGCAAGCACGCCATTCTCTACGCGATCCATGAGGCGCATATGAGCGCACTTCTGGACGGACTCTCCGACGACAGCGCTCAGGCCGATCCCCATGAGCGGCTCAGGGCGGCGTGCATCAACATTTTGCGCCAGATTGCCGAACATCCGGGCTACGTTCGCGCCTTCATGGATCATTACGAGGATCTGGAAGGAAAGATGCGCAACCAGATCCGGGCGCAGCGGAAGGATTATTTCGATCGCGTCCGCGGCATTATCGTGCTCGGGATGGAGAAGAACCAGTTTCGCAAGTGCGATCCTGATCTCACGACCTACGGTTTCCTGGGCATGTGCAACTGGGCCTATAAATGGTATCCACCGCTGGCAAAGAAGCAGTCTGCCGAGGCAGTGGCAGATGCGCTATGCCGGCCCTTCTTCGAGGGGCTGAGCCTGACCAGATAGCGTGGTATGCCGATGTCGTCCCCACCGCAGGAACTGCCGCCGGCCCGGACGATCGCGACGGTGCGCTTCATTGATCCGGCCGGCATCAGGGGGGCGGCCGAAGCATTGCGCGATCAGGTCGATGCGCTGTGCGGGCTGCGCACCGCAATTTCCCACAATATCGCTATCCGTGAGCCCATGCGCACCGGCGACGGTGCGATCCTCGCCAGCGAGGTTTTCGGTTTCCGGGAAAGCGAGGCGCGTTGGTGGGAAACGCCGCAACTTGCTCTGTCGTCGCCGCTCGTCCAAGCGTGTCGGGTTGAGGCGGAACCCTTCTGGTGCAACGCGCAGGGCTTCCACACCCGGCTCGCCAATCCCTTGCTTGATGCCATCGATCTTACCGATTTCCGCATTCGCGCGATGACGGTCGCCGCGCTGGTGGTGCCCATCCACCTGCCGTTTGGACAGATCGGGGCGGCGAGCTTCCTCTCGCCCGATCGCGATGAGGAGGATCTATCGAAGCCCTATCGCGAATGCGCCGATGCTCTGGCGCTGCTCGCGACCGCTTTCGTGCAGAGCTATGTGAAGGTCACGGCGCGGACACGAATGGACGTGGCGGGTGTGTCTCTCACCAAACGCGAGGTCGAATGCTTGCGCTGGGCGGCCGCGGGAAAGACCAACGACGAGATCGGGCTGATCCTGGGCTTGCAGCGGACCACCGTGCGCTTTCACATTCGATCCGCCTCGCTCAAGCTCGATGCCGTCAACCGCGACCAGACCCTGTTCAAGGCCGCCCAACTGGGCTTCCTGGGAATGATGCGCTAACTGCTGTCGCATTGGTCAGAAGCCGACCGTTCGGTCGGGCGTTAGAAGGTCGGGCAGGAGATGATCCATGCCCGAAATGCTGACGACATTGATTGCCGATGATCTGCTGGCCGAAACCGATGGCGGCATCCGCCTGATCGCATCGCGGGAGCGCGCGACGGGCAAGATCATCTTTCCGCCCCGGCCGGGAACGGACAATCGCTTCGAGAGAATTGCCCTTCCTCAAGAGGGCCTGCTCTGGTCCTGGACCATCCAGCGCTTTCGCCCGAAGTCGCCGCCTTATGCCGGCGCGGAGGTGTTTGAGCCCTATGCGGTGGGCTATGTCGAGCTTGAGGGTGCGCTGGTCGTCGAGAGCCGGCTTGCCGACGTGGACTTCGGCGCACTACGCATCGGGATGCCGATGCGGCTGGTTCCACAGCTCTTCATGATGGCGGGTGGCGAGGCCCGCACCACCTTTGCCTTCGCGCCAGCCGGGGAGGTGCACCCATGAGCGAGGACGTCTATATCGTCGGCGCGGGCATTCATCCGTTCGGCCGTACGCCGGGGATGACCGGCCTCCAGCAGGGCATCCATGCCGTGCGGCAGGCGCTCGACCGCACTGGTCTTGCCTGGCCAGACATCCAGTTTGCCTTTGGCGGATCAGATTCGGCCGGTAATGCCGATACGATGGTGTCCGAGCTCGGTTTGACGGGCCTACCCTTCGTCAATGTCGCCAATGGCTGCGCGACGGGCGGATCGGCGATGTTCGGGGCGTACAACACGATCAAGTCGGGCGAATTCGATCTCGGCATCGCGGTCGGCTTCGACAAGCATCCGCGCGGCTCCTTCTCGCCGCTGCCGGCCGACTGGGGCCTGCCGGACTGGTATGGCGAGACCGGGCTGATGCTGACCACCCAGTTCTTTGCGATGAAGATCCAGCGCTACATGGCGACTTACGCGATAACCCCGCGGACGCTGGGCGCGGTTGCGGAGAAGGCCTTCGCCAATGGTGTGCTCGCCGATCATGCGTGGCGACGCGAGCCGGTCGATATCGACACGATCCTGAATTCGCAAATGGTCAGCGATCCGCTGACCAAGTTCATGTTTTGCTCACCTGCTGAAGGCGCCGTGGCTCTGGTGCTGGCCAGCGGCAGGAAAGCGAGCGAGATGGGTCTGCCAGCGGTGAAGCTGCGGGCCGCCGCAATACGCACCCGGCCGCCCGGAAGCTTCGAGGTCTTTTCGCCCGCGCTGGATATCGAGCGGGGCGGATCGCCCACCACCGTCGCGTCGAAGGCCGCCTACGAGATGGCCGGCGTCGGTCCGGAGGACATCGACATCGCCCAGCTCCAGGACACCGAATGCGGCGCCGAAATCATGCATATGGCCGAGAACGGCTTCTGCGTGGACGGCGAGCAGGCGGCCTGGATCGCTGAGGGTCGGACGAGGATCGGCGGCGCGCTGCCGGTCAATACGGACGGTGGATGCCTTGCCTGCGGCGAGCCAATTGGCGCGTCCGGTCTGCGGCAGGTCTACGAGAATTACGTCCAGTTGACGGGGCAGGCCGGAGCCCGTCAAGTGCCGGGCAGTCCACGACTAGGGTATAGTCACGTCTATGGCGCGCCGGGGGTCTCCGCCGTCGCCATCGTGGAGCGCTGAGACATGAATCTCGCTCTCGACGATGGACAACGCGCCTTCCGCGAGGATGTCCGCACATTTCTCGATCGGTCGCTGTCGCCGGAATTGCGGCGCGGCGCAGCGCTCACCTCTGGCGTCTTCGCCGAGCCGGACATCGCGCGGGAATGGCAGACGATCCTCGATGCCCAGGGCTGGCTCGTCTATCACTGGCCGGAAGCCGCCGGCGGACCGGGCTGGACGCCGATCCAACGCTGGATCTTTGAAAAGGAATGTGCAGAGGCAGGAGCGCCTATCCTGCCGTTCATGGGGCTGAAGTTGGTCGGCCCGGTACTCTACACGTTCGGGACGGACGCGCAGAAGGAGCATTATCTGCCGCGCCTTCGCAGCGCCGAGCATGTCTGGGCGCAAGGATTCTCCGAGCCTGGATCCGGCTCGGATCTCGCCAGCCTGCGGACCCGCGCAGTGCGCGATGGCGATCATTATCTCGTGTCGGGTCACAAGATCTGGACGACGCAGGCGCAACACGCCAACCGCCTGTTCGCGCTGGTCCGCACCGATCCGAATGTGAAGCCGCAGGCCGGCATCAGCTTTCTGCTGATTGACATGGCAGCGCCCGGCGTCACCGTGAAGCCGATCCTCAGTGCATCGGGCGACCACGAGTTGAACGAGGTTTTCCTCGACGAAGTCCGCGTGCCAGTGTCGGAGCGTATCGGCGAGGAGGGACAGGGTTGGTCGATCGCCAAGTTCCTGCTGGAGAATGAGCGCGGCGGCGGATCCTTCGCGCCACAACTGCTGGCCGATCTCTGGCGGCTTCGCGCTGCGTTCGGCCCGCTCAAGGGCGAATTGGCCGATCGCGCGACGCGCCTCCAGCTTGAGGCCCAGGCGCTGGAGATGACGGAGCTTCGTACCCTGATCGAAATCGAGGGCGGAGCCGCTCCAGATCCGCGCAGCCTTTTCACCAAGCTGGTCGCATCCGAGGTCAGGCAGGGAATAGAGGCGCTGGCGGTTGACGCTTTCGGCTTGGCAGGTCTGCAACTCCCCTTAGAGCGGCCATTTTACGCAGATGCCGCGCCGTCGCCGGTTACCTCAGCGGAGGCACAGGTTGCCGCCGCCCGCTATCTGAACGCGCGTGCCTGGTCGATCTTTGGAGGCACCAGCGAAATTCAGCTTTCCATCATCGCCAAAGCCGCGCTCGGCTTGTGACCAGCAAAGGACAGACCCATGCCTGAAGCCTATATCGTCTCTGCCCGCCGCACCGCCGGCGGCCGGCGCAACGGCCGTCTCGCTGGCTGGCACCCCGCCGACCTGGGCGCTGCCGTGATCGACGCGCTGGTGGCCGATGCTGGCGTCGACCCGGCGGTCGTCGACGATGTGATCATCGGCTGCGTCAGCCAGATCGGCGAACAGACCTTTGCCTTCGGTCGCAACATCGTGCTTGCCTCCAGCCTGCCCGACAGTGTGCCCGCTGTTACGATCGACCGCCAGTGCGGCTCCTCCCAGCAGGCGCTCCATTTCGCGGCGCAGGCAGTCATGTCGGGCATGCAGGACATCGTCGTCGCGGGCGGCGTCGAAAGCATGACCCGTGTGCCGATGGGATCGCCGATCAATGCTGCGAAGGCCTTCAATATCGGTGCCGATCCCTTCGCCGAGTCGATCAAGAAGCGGTTCGGCGTACCCTTCTTCAACCAGTTCACCGGCGCGCAGATGATCGCCGATAAATATGGGTTCACGCGCGAAGAACATGATGCCTTCGCGCTCGAGAGTCACCAGAAGGCCGCCGCCGCGACCGACGTCGGTGCCTTCGCGAAGGAAATAGTGTCGCTCCCCGTCGTCACCGCCGAGGGCGAGACGGTGGTGCACGACCGCGACGAGGGCATTCGCCCGGATGCCTCGTTGGAATCGATGGCCTCGGTCAAGCTGCTGAGCGAAGGTGGCACGCTCAGCGCCGCCACCGCCAGCCAGATCTGCGACGGCGCGAGTGGCGTGCTGGTCGCGTCAGAAGCAGCGGTGAAGACGCACAGCCTCACTCCGATTGCACGGATCGTCAACCTCGCCGTCACCGCCGGTGATCCCGTCATCATGCTGGAGGAGCCGATACCGGCGACCCGCAGGGTGCTGCAGAGGGCCGGGCTTTCAATGAGCGACATCGACCTGTTCGAGGTCAACGAAGCATTCGCTTCGATCCCGCTTGCCTGGATCAAGGCGCTGGATGCCGACCCGGCCAAGCTCAACGTCAATGGCGGCGCTATCGCTCTCGGCCATCCGCTGGGCGCGACCGGGACCAAGCTGATGGCGACATTGATCCACGCGCTGAAGGCGCGCGGAAAACGCTATGGCCTTCAGACAATGTGCGAGGGCGGCGGTATCGCCAACGCCTCGATCATCGAGGTGCTTTGAGGTGGACCTGACGCCTAGCGAAGAGCAAGTCATGGTCCGCGACATGGTGCGGCGTTTCCTCGCGGACCGTTACGACGCGACAACCATGGCCCAAGGTCCGATGGCGCCCGAGGACTGGCGCGCGCTGGGTGAACTCGGCCTGTTCGCCTTCCTGCTCCCCGAGCGGGCAGGCGGCATGAGCGGCGGCGCGGTGGAGATCATGATTGTCGCCGAGGAGTTTGGTCGAGCGCTTGCAATCACGCCCCTTGCGGAAAGCGTTGTCCTGTGCGGGCATGTCATCGCGCGGGACGGGGCGGCGGCGGATCGCTGGGGCGAGGCGCTCGCCCAGGGTGAGACGATTCTCGCCTTCGCGCGGGGCGGCGGGATCGCGGGTGGGCGTCTATCGGGTGCTGTCGGGATCGTGCGGGATGGCATGGCCGCCTCGGCGTTGGTCATCGCGACGGAAGGTCAGGTGGTGACGATCGACGCCGATGCCCCGGGCATCCGGCGCCGTCCAGTTCGGCTCGTCGATGGAAGCGTCGCGGCCGACGTTTGGTTCGATGGTGCGCCCGCCGTGCCGCTCGATTTGGGCGAGGACGGGCTGGGCGGTGCCGTGGCGCTCGGCGAGCTGGCGATCATCGCGGAGATGGTCGGCGCGATGGGCACGCTGCTCGATCTCACCGTCGATTACGTCCGGCAGCGCACGCAGTTCGGCAAGCCGATCGGCAGCTTCCAAGTCGTCCAGCATCGTTGCGCGCGGCTTTATACGCTGCTCGAACAATCGCGGTCGTTGTTGCTCAGGGCCGCGCTGGTCGCGGATGGCGAGCGCCGGGCTGCGGTGACGGCGGCCAAGGCCTATGTCTGCGATGCGGCGTTGAAGCTGGCCGAGGATGCGGTGCAGCTCCACGGCGGCATGGGCGTCACCGACGAGCTGCCGGTCGGGCGCGGCCTGCGCCGCGTGCTCCTGCTCTCGCGCCTGTTCGGCGGGGCGATCGCGGCAAGAGTGGCTCTCGCCGCCTGATCGCGGCTCAAATGTCGCGGGCCTCTTCGCGGTAGAAGCGGCTCGCCCAGGCGATACTGGCAGCACCCGCCAGCGAGAAGAGCAGCACGACCGCCAGCGCATAGCGCAGCGACGTGTCGTGCAGCCCGTAATCCGCCGCCAGCCGATCGCTGATCAGGCCGGTGATCGCCGGCCCAAGACCCAGCCCGAACAGGTTGAAGACCAGCAGCGTCACCGCCGAGGTGAGCGCGCGCATCCGCGGTGCCACCACCGATTGCGGCACGCCGACGATCGGGCCGTAATAGAAGAACATGAGCGCGGTCGATGCGAAGCCGCATGCCAGCGATGTCTGGAGCGACGGCGCAAGAAACTGAGCCAAGGCGGTCGGAACCATCACCAGCATGGCGAGCGCGCTCAGCCAGACCCGGCCGGACGGGTTGCGTACCGCCAGCGCGTCGGAAAGGCGCCCGCCCAGGTATATGCCGATGCCGCCGCCGATGCCGTTCATCAGCGCTAGCCAGGAAGCCACCTCGGCAAGCGGCATGCGATGGACCCGCATATAGAAAGGCGCCGTCCAACTCATCATCGAATATTGCGCGAAGGCATGGAGCGTCGTGCCGATCAGCATGTAGCGATAGGTGCGCAGCTTCCAGAGCGTGGCCAAAGCCTCGCCCAGTGCGATGCGCCCGGCTGTGACCTGCTGCGGACCGGCGAAGGCACCTCGCAGGGGTTCCTTGACGAGCAGCATGACGAGCGGAGCGAGGACGAGACCGGCCCCCCCGATAACGGCGAAGGCGAGCCTCCAGCCGAAGGTCGCCGCGATCCAGCCGCCCGACGCATAGCCGACCATGATGCCCGCCGGCAGTCCCAGTCCCCAGAGAGCGAGGGCCGTCACCCGCTTTTCGGGAGGATAGTAATCGGCGATGATGGAGTGCGAGGCGGGCACGGAACCTGCCTCGCCTAGCGCCACGCCGATCCGGAAGCTAACGAGCGAAGCGAAACCCGCAGCAAGGCCGGAAAGCGCGGTCATCGCACTCCACATGGTGAGCGACGCGGCGATAATGTTGCGGCGATTGAGCCGGTCGGCCAAGCGCGCGATTGGCAGCGACAAGGTTGCATAGAACAGGGCGAAGGCGAGCCCGGTCAGAAGACCAAGCTGCGCGTCGCTGAGGCCGAGCTCCCGCTTGATTGGCTCCTGAAGGACAGAGAGTACCGTCCTGTCGATATAGTTGAACATCGAGACCAGCCCGAGCATCACCAGCATGACTCGCCGGCTGGTCGCTGAGAAGGTGGGTGCAGGCGCCGTTTCCGGCTTCGTGGAAACGGCGCTGTCCATCTCTTATCCTCCGAAACGAGCGGTGAAAGTGAGGCCAACCACGCGCGGGGGCGCGATCGTCAGGCGCTCGACATCGGCATGAGCGGCACCGCCGACGGCGGTGACCTCCGCAGGTGAGAGCTGGTAGAAATAGTAATTGAGGCTGTTGCTCGCATAGGTCTTGTTGAACAGGTTCGTGCTCCACAGACGCAGGTCCCATTGGCCGGACGGCGGCGTGTAAGCGAGCGAGATGTTCGCGACGTTGCGGCGGCGCGTGTAGGGCACGGCGAGTTGTTGCACGTTGGTCGCAACCAGTTGGTAGGGGCTCGCAAATTTGTCGTCGAAGTGGAAGACGAGCTTCGCGCCGCTGGCAAGCGCCAGATTGTAATCAATGATGGCGGTGATGTCGTTCTTCGAAACGAACGGCACCTTGTTGCCCGAGCAATCGACGCCGCCGGCTGCGCAGCCCTGAAAGCTGCGATAGACAGCATCGGTATAGGCGTAATTCACGCCGATTGAGAGCCCCGCGAGCGGATGGATCGCAGCCTCGACCTCGATGCCCTTCACGCGCTCCTTGCCAGCATTGCTGTCGGTCAGCACGCCGTTGATCAACGAGCGCACCTGCAGGTTGTTGGTGTCGGCGAGATAGGCGGCGACATTAGTTGTCAGCAAGTTGTTGAAGAAGGAAGATTTCGTACCAACCTCGTAGCTCCACGTGGTCTCGGCCTTGAGCGGCAGCAGCGCCTTTGCCGCGCTGGTCGCGGTCAGCACCCAGCCGCCGCCCTGGAATCCCCGCGATGCCGACGCGTAAACGGAGATGTTGCGCGTCGGCTTGTAGTCGACGATGAATCGCGGCGTGAAGGCATCCCATGAATTAGTCGAACCGTTCTTGCCAAGCTTGACGAAATAAGGACCACCGTAGAAAGGCGACGATCCGTCATGCAAGGTGTAACCGCTCTTTTTCTCATAGCTGTACCGCAGGCCGGC
>BACX01000676.1 GCA_000333335.1 Sphingomonas-like bacterium B12
TTTTGGACTGTAGATCGGATGGACTGTCACGCCCAGTCCCGGTTGCAAATAGATGCCTGCGCTGATCCGATACGCGTAGCTGGCGATCGCCGCCCAGGTTCCGCTGTAGCTCCCATGTCCAGGTCGGTCCCGGGCGCGAAGACCCGCCGGGCTGTACTTGTTGTATGTCGTCACGAGAGAGGCGAGATCGAAGGGGCGCTCCTTCAGCAGGCCTACACCATAGAGCCGCGCCTCGTAATATTGCGTGTAGAAGTTCTGCCCCGGTGGTGCGTAATTGACCGTGACGCCGGCATAGAGCCCGCGGAACGGTCGCTCATCGTCCGTTTGCGTGAGTTGCCGGTCGATGGCGGCGTAGGCTGCCCAGTTGTCGGTCTTGTGGCCATCAAAGGCGGTGTATTGCGTCGAGTTGTAGATGCCACCACCACGGAACCACACCGACTTCACGCCCTCAGCGGACGGTCGGTTGTAGCCGATTTCGTCGATGAAAAGCGCCCCAGTTCCGGGCGGATGAAACCGAAAACCGCTTGGGTTGAGACTGTTCTCTACCGTCGCCCCGCCGGGCGGCAGGCTGCGCTGCACACCGATCTTGTTGTAGAAATGCGATCCAAACTTCACGCGCAAATTCACCGCGGGCGCGGCGAACCCGCCATAGCTGAGGCCGAGTTGGAACGGGATCGTGGCCTGTGGACCGAGATTACCTGTCGCGAGGTTGCCTCCTACGTTGATGCCGAGAAACTCTTGCGTGTTGTCAATATAGCCCAGCTTGAAGTCGACCTTTCCGCCAAACAGCGACTGATAATAATGCAGCCGACCCACACGAATTTTTCTGGGCCCGTTGACGGCAGGAAAGCTGTTATTGACGATGGCAAGTCCGACGACGAATTGGCCGTCCTTGAGGCCTATTCGCCCTGCGTCATATGTCACCTGCAGGCTTACAGTCGAATTGGTGCGCGTGACGTTCTGGCCATTATAGAGCTGCGGCCCGCGATAGCCACGATCATTCTGCAGGAAATCATACTGAAAATTGATCGTGTTGATCGGCGAAATGCCGATTCCGATGTCCGCCAGTGCGTCGCGGACGCCCCAGTGATCGGCGAGGATCGTATCGGCAACCTTGGGATAGGGGATATCCCACCCCTTGAGGCTGAGATCGTCGAACCGCTTGAACCGGTCGGGCGCCGGAACGCTGCTAGAATCGGGCAGGGCCGTCGTCGTCGCGGGCTGGGCAACCGGCGGGGCGCCGGGCGCCACCTCGCCATTCTTGTCCTGCGCGGATGCGGCGGCAGCCCACAGCAGCGCAACGGCGCCGACCGGGAGAGCATGAATACACAGGCTACCGAACGCCGAGCTACTGAACATGACATTTCCTAATCTGATCGCCCGCATTCGGACGTGGCTTCACGTCGCGGTGAAATTGGGGAGGCGTTTCGCCCGGAACGCGGCGATCCCCTCACGCCCCTCCGGCGCGCCGGCGGACGCGGCGATTGCTATGCTTTCGAGGGCCAACTGGGCGCCAAGGTCGTGGGTGCTCGACGCCAGCAGCAAGGACCGGCAGCGGCCGATCGCGCGCGTCGGTCCCGCGGCAAGCCGCTCAGCGGTATCCCTTGTGGCAGCCTCCAGCTGTGCATCCGGCACCACACACGTGACAAGGCCGATTGCGGCCGCTTCCTCTGCATCGATGCGGCGGTTGGTAAGCACGATCTCCTGCGCGCGGCGCAGCCCGACGAGACGGGGCAGCAACCAGGAAGCGCCGCCGTCCGGAGTCAGCCCGATCGCGCTGTANGCCGAGGTGAAATGCGCCGACGTCGCCGCGATCGCGATGTCGCCTAGGATGGCGAGGCTGAAGCCGGCGCCGGCGGCGGGGCCGTTGATCGCGGTAATGAGCGGCTTCTCCATCGTCNCGAGCGGGTGGATGCCGG
>BACX01000675.1 GCA_000333335.1 Sphingomonas-like bacterium B12
ATTCGCCGATGACGCGATCTGGATCAGCGACGCGAGCAAGCCGCCACCACCACCGGCGCCGCCCCAGCCATAGCCCGCACCGTGACCGAAAAAGTGGCCGATGAGTCCGCCTGCGACGAGGCCCGTCAGAAGCCCGCCGCCAAACCCGCCGAACCGGCCGCCTGATGGACGATAGGCGCCCGGCTGCGCATATCCGGGCACGCTTGACAGGCTTTCCGGATAGGCCGGGCGGGTCGTCATCGATCGCTGGACCGGCGGCACATAGCCGGAATTATCGGTCGAGCGCGGCGCCTGATAGGTGCGCGATCCCCGGCTTCCGAAGCGTCCGCCACGCCTCGCATCGGCCGGCACGCTCGCGAACGAAACGAGGGCGAGAACGGCCATAAACGAGGCCAGCAAACGACGCGCACGACCAGTCACTATCGGTCTCCTTGGCTGCGCGATGTAGGGATGGCAGGCCGGCATCAACAGTGCCGGACCATTATCATCCTGTAAGCTTCGCGAGGATCGCGTCGGCACGGTCGCGCAGCAGCTTCCAGAGCTGCTCGGCGCCGTTCGCGAGGTCGACCGGATCGTGCGAGCGTGCGAGGCTCAGCACCTCTACCATCCAGTGCGGCGTCGCTGGATCGTGGATGGTCCGCACGATCGCGATATTCGCGGCCGCGATCGGCGACACCTGTTCCTCGCTGATGCCGCTTTCGCATCGAGACGCTTCAGCGCCTCTGCGGAGCCGAGTTCGGCCGCGCGACGGATGATCCGTTCGAGCGTCTTCAGCTCGATCGTTTCCGCACCTGCCTGGAGCATGGCGGTCCCGATCTCGACCGCCGCCTCGGCGCGGACCTGGGCTTCGCGCGCGTCGAACTGCCGTCTCTCCTCCGCGAGCTTCGCGAGACTGGAAAGCGCGCGCCTGGATCAATGCTTTGGCCTGATTGAGATCCTTGGTTCTCTTGTGGCGGTTGGCGGGATCGCGCCGTTGGGCGAGAATGAGCTTGTGAATCGCAAAACGGGCGGGCTGAGGAACCCAGAGCGCGATGCCAGCGCCCCACAGCGCCGCCGTCGGAACCGGATCTGCTATGAGCCAATCCAGATATTGGAGTGGAGCGGCGCCGGCTCCGAGGGCTTTCAGGGGCATGGGGTTCTGGTCCGTCCTTCGGCGGACCGGCGTCAGCAGGTCGACGGTATCCTTCGTCATTTCTGAAGCGCGACGGCGGCTTGCGAGGGTCAGGTTGCGGGATGGCTTCGAAAGTCGGATCTGCACGACGCAAGACGGCTTCCATTCGCTCAGGCGGACTAGCCGTCAGCGCCAGCTGCGCTGTCGCCAGATCAAGGTCGCCGGTCATCAAGGTCGAGCCGGGAGCCGGCTTCCGACCAAGGGCTCAAACATCATGTAGGCGTCGGTTCCGACCAGCACTGCACCATTCTTGAAAACACCAGCGAACGCGACCGCATCCAGCGTCGCGCCGAGCGTTCGGTCCGGGCCAGCAAGCCGGTGGCGCTTGAGCATCGATACGATCTCACGGCGGTTTCTTGCCAGCGTGTTGCCGCGACGAAGCGAACTGGCATGCTCCTCCGCCTCTGGATCGCCCGCCTTGCCGATGAATCGATCGACACGGCTCTGGCCGACTGGGAGCTTCGCGTAGATATATTCGATACCATCTCGCGTGCGCGTGTAGATGGACGCTGCCTGCGGAGCGGTCTCAACCTGCTGGACGAGGTCCGCGAACATCGTCTGTACCGTAGGCTGAAGAGCATTAATAATCGTACAGACAAATCTATCAGATCTGTCTGTACGAGCAAAGAGTATCCGCTCGCTCAGTCTGTGGGCCGTACCGCATCGCGAACCCGTTCGAGGCGGTGGCCACAGACGCCCAATTCCAGACGACTGACGGATTCGACAAGGCTGGCAGCGTGTTTCGTCGCTTCCGTTATCTTTCGCCAGAGTGACGGCTCTGCTCGCTTCGTAACTTTCTTCCCGTTGCTCCCCGCCCGCGTGGATGCCCGCTCCAGTAGCTGAGACGATCGGTTCCCAGTCCAACTCCAATAGCAGCCGTGGTCCCAACACCCGATGCCGAGGGGCTCCGGTAGCAATCTTTCGAACCAGCTGCACCGGAACGACGAGAGGTCGAAAATCGGGGCGGCGCGTGCCTAACGATTGCAGTTGCTCGGTCCCAGATGCGACGGTGACGAAAATCTTCACGTCCAGCCCCACGAAGCGATCGCGGATTGCATCCCACCAAGCCCAGGCCGCCCGGGCTGCCGGCTCCAAAGCCGACAGAAAATCGCATCGGCCAGAACCCAGATTTCGTACGTTCCGAACCGCCGAATATTCGTCAGCTCTTCGAAGCTACCTGCCTCGAGTGCGTCGCACTCGTTGGTGACGTCCGAACCACGCCGCCTGTCGATCCGGACGCTAACGGGGTGGTTCCCGTCCGGCCCCATCGCTTCCTGGATCATCGAGCCCAAGTTAATATCGAGGACCGGCACATTAACGCAGGGGCCTCCCGTCTCCCGGCAAGATAAGCGCATAACGCAGGCTCCGGAACACGAACGCGCTCTGCGATGGTACTGGTGTCGAGGCCCTTCATCCATAGATGCTGGGCTAGCACCAAGCTCTTGCTGTCCATGTTTGCGAGGCGTACCGGCTCGTTCGGCGCGACTGGCCAAGGCCTCGGAGTGAACGCCGGAGGCGAAACATGCTTGGGTTTGGGCTCAGACCAGCATCGGTATTCGATCACGCGAATTTCGTGGTCGATCTCGGTCTCGCATTCCGTTTCGAGATCGAAGCGACAAATCTCGCGATGAGAAGCGGACAAGGAGAGAATGTCGCTGAACGCGTGTATGGGGCTTGCGGCAGCGGCACATGCCCGTCAGGTGTCGTACTCTGAAGCAAGGTGCCGTCAGGGTCTTGCGCTTTTCGACTTGGAGCATGACTTCGCGGCATGAGCAGCGTAACCAACGCCATCACCTATCTCGGTCTTCTCGACGACGAGGAGATTCACCTCGAGACCGCGGCACTGGAGCTGAGCGCGCTCGATCATGAGGGGCTGGAGCTTGCGCCCTATATCGATCTGCTCGGCGACATGGAGGAGCGGCTCGCCACGATCGGTGGTGATGCACGGACCGGCGTCGAGCAGGGGCGGGCGCTCGCACGGGTGATCGCCGGCGACTACGGCTTCCTCGGCGATCCGGAGAGTTACGATGCACCGGTCAACGCCGACATGATCCGGGTGATCGACCGTCGCCGCGGCCTGCCGGTGAGCCTGTCCATCCTCTATGTCGGACTGGCCCGCCGGCTCGGATGGCGCGCCGACGCGCTCAATACGCCGGGCCACGTCGTCGTCAGTCTCGCACCCTCCGACGAGCCGGCGATCATCGATCCCTTCTCCGGTGGCCGGGCACTCACGCCCGATGCTCTCCTGAACCTGATCGGGCATGCGCTCGGGCCTTCGGGATTTCCGGACGAATTGCACCTGGCTGCGATGACCAACCGCATGACGCTGGTCCGTCTGCTTCTCAACCAGGCGAGCCGCGCGGAAGGGACGGGTGATCTGGCGCGCGCGATCACGCTCTACGAGCGCATGACGATCGTGGCGCCGGGCGACGGCAAGGGATGGTGGGAGTTGTCGCGCCTGCGCCTTGCGACGGGCGAGATTGCGGCAGCCCGCGCGAGCCTGACGGCCATGCTCGAGACAACCACCGATCCCGATCAGCGCGAACACGTGCTGGATGCGCTCGATGCGACGGCCTGACCCGGCGCCTCGCAAACCGTCCGTGCGAAACCTGAGATTCGGCCGATGGCGGCGTTGATCGCCCATTATGGCCTGCTAGCGATTCTGCTGGGCGCAGGTGTCGAAGGCGAGGCGGTCGTGTTGACCGGCGGGATCCTCGCCGCGCGCCATCTCCTCCCGCTCTGGGGCGTCGCCGTAGCAGCGGCGGTGGGGTCGTTCGCTGTCGATCAGCTATGGTTTCACGCCGGGCGCAAGTGCAGGGACCGGCGGTTCGTCCAGAATGTCATCACGAGGCCGGCCTTCGGGCGCGCTATCGCGCTTCTCGAACGATATCCCGTCGCCTTCATTTTCAGCTTCCGGTTTCTTTACGGCCTTCGCACAGTCAGTCCGATCGCAATCGGGACGACGCAGATAGCGGCTCGAAAGTTCGTCCTGCTGAACGCGCTCGCCGCAGCGATCTGGGGACCGACCATCGCCTTGGTCGGCTATCATTTCGGCAAGGCGGTTTTGCCGGTCCTCCACAGGGTCGGTTCGGTCGAGCGCCATCTGGTATGGGCTGTCGCCGCAGCGGCCCTGTTTCTCGGCCTCGTATTGTTGGGGATCGGGTTGATCCGTCGTCGTCGCTGATCGAGATTGTCATCGCAAGGCCGTATCAACTATGAGCCTCGTAAGAATCGATATCGATCATGCTTATGATCTCGATTATATTTTAGCAGATATATTGAATGAAGTGGTTATCCAGGAGGCGGGCCTCGCCGGGTTCTGGGTCCATCGTGTTCTGGAGCGCGAAGGGATGGGCAAGATGGGAAGCAGATTTTCGCCTGAGGTCCGTGATCGAGCGGTGCGAATGGTGAGCGAGCCCGTGCGGATTACGGCTCGGATGGAAGGCGATGAGTTCGATTGTCTCAAGGATTGGCTGCACGGCCGAGACGCTGCGCCGCCGGTGCCGCACGGGGGCAGGCCGGGGACGGCACCAGCGGGGCAGGGTGTTGATGATAAGGCCCGGCTCAAGCTTCTGAAGCGCGAGGTCAAGGAGCTCCTTGGAGCCAACGAGACCCTCCGCAAGGCGTCAGGATATTTTGCGATGGCGGAGCTCAACCGCCGCGAGAGATGATGATGTCGTTCATCGACGTCCATCGCGAGAATTTGAGCCGAGCAGCCGAAGGTTCCGACGATGCGGCCCGCATACGGCTTGATCCACCGCAACGACAGGGGCGTTTAATACCTCGCCATGGCCGTGAACCGCACCCAGCGCGCCAACCTCGTGCCCTCGGTCGGTAGCGCCGGCGACAGTTACGAAAATGCTTTGCCCGAGACGATCAATGGCCTTCGCACGCCTAGGCGATCTGGCGCCAGCGGTCCTGGCTAAGCACATCGGCGGTAAAAATGGCGAATTAAGCGAAGTCGACCGGTACAACAACCATCGCCTTGTTGACTTGCTCGGCTACATCCCGCACGCCGAGGCTGGAGCTAACTACAGTGCGGCCATTGAGACGCTCGATATGTCCGCCTGAGTCAAACTGCACAACCTCCAAGAGACCCCGGGACGCTTCAGTTTTTGCGACCGCCGGTAAGGTATCACTCATCGCTGATCACCCTCTGTAGGCTTGTTTGCCGGCTTCTCAGGGGCGGGGGGCTTCTGGATCAAGCCGCCAGCTGGCTCCCACTCGGCGCCTTCTGGACGGAAGTCGTCGGCCCTGTCCGGGTTCGTCGGCTGAGCCTCGGCATCGTCACCATCCAGCGGCTTTTCGCGATCTGCGGTCATCATTGATAGCCGCCCTTGCTCGCGCGCTCGTCGGCTGCGTCCTCCTGAGCTTCCTCCATAGCTTTCTTCTTGCTGGCCTCGCCGTGCGGCTCTTCGGCGGTTTTGCTGTTCGAATCTGGACCGGCGTCGCCTTCCGGACCCGAGGCAGGGGGTTTGGACATGTCACTTTCCTCTCATAATCGCGGTCATAGATGCGCCGGCCCTTCACGAATTGTTGGGCCTTATGGTCTCAATCGGCTGGCTTTTGATTTTCCTTCAGGCCGCTATAGTCTCCTTCCTTGGGCGCGCTGCCCTCGTCCTCTCCCTCTTCGTCACCGTGATCGCGCTCCTGAGGGGCTTCGTCCGCGTCGCCGTCAGGCTTCGTTTTCGGATCGATATCGGCTTGGGGGTCTGATATTGGCTTCGACATGTGGCTGTCCTTCCATGGCGCAAAGGCTTAAGCGTGCGGCGATCGGCGTTGATCCCATCGTTACGGCACTAGTGCGATGGAGAGTGGCGAGACGCCTCCCACGTCAATGTTGACCAACACCTCACCAGTTCCAAACTTTTCAAGTTCGCGAGGAAACTCCGAATGTCGCGAGACGACGATCGCCAGCCCCAAAAGGACGCGGTAAGCCAGAAGTCGGCCAGAACGATCGCCTAGGCGAGGACGATACGGAAAGCGGGCCGCAGATGCGGGCTCCGACGGTTCGTTGCTGATGAACACGCTTTCCGATCCGGAGATCGACACCGAGTATGCCGAGGAAAATCGGTGAGAAAGGCGAGCCGTTCGAAGGCAATCAGGCCCAAGGCGGTAGAGGACGGTTGCGAGATGTCTCAACCAGACCGCTTTCGATGCGAGCGCCGTTCTCGACCGTCTGACGGCGAAATCGATCCATTAGCGATTTGCGGGGGATGCCACCCGGAAAACCTGCATGATTGTGCGTCCTCGGGATGCGACTGGCACGACCGTTGCTGGCATCGATCACCACTGTCGAGAGCAGCAAGCGCGAGCAATAGATCGCTGCCGTCAGGCCCGCCGGCCCCCGCCAGTTATTAGACAGTCGAGCAGCTTATCATTCATCGGATCGCACAACGCCGAAGCCGCCTCTACGTTTCGACGCACAACGACCCCCGGTCGGAATACGTGGAAACAGGTTAGTCTCGACAATTCTAAACGGGTCGGCATATTCCGACCAGTCGAGGTTGATCTGGAGCAGCGCGCGCATCCAATTTGCTGGGCCCGGATCCGTCGAGAAAGTCGTGGCACACGGAATACGCATGAGATTCTGGACGCGCTGGATATAAACGCGAGGCGCGATCATTTCATTGAAGGGCAAGTGGCTTGAAATTGAAGGTGTGCTGAGCCGTCGGGCCGGCGGGGCAGCAGCGACCTGCTGAAGGCCATTCTCGACAGGCTCGTGGACTAAGGCAATGCGGCCAAGAATACTTGGCGCAGAACACGTGCTTTGCATCAACGTTTGCTGATTTAAATCATGGTCCAGGCCAAGCCGCTCGATAGCTCCAGGCGAGGGCGACCCGGCTGGACGGAACCCGGTTCTTTGACGAGGTTGATCCGATATCAACGCTGCGCCGCATGCTTGCATCGCCGCCGAATTCGAAGGATCCATAGAGCCGTCGGGCATGATGGCGTCCCCGGGCACGGCAGCTGCAACTAGAAACAGATGGTCCGGGCTTCACCACGTCTAGGCATATCCCTCCGCTCCTGCCATGACAGCGCGCAGGTCGAACTTTTCAAGAGGAAAGTGTTGAGCTCTCCCCACCGTCCCTCTGAGGCAGAAACGGCAGTCATCCACACGCAATCCATTGACCTAGGCCGGCTTCGACAGATCATAGCGGGCCTGTCCGAGGGCGTGATCCTTGTCGGCGCCGATCAGACGATCCTGTGGGCGAACGAGGCGGCCTTGCGCATGCACGGCGCCGAACAGGCGACCGATCTCGGCGCCACCGTCGACGAGTATCGCGAGCGGTACCAGCTGCGCTACCGCAACAATCACCGTCTTGGGAAGGGCGACTATCCCTTCGACCGTATCATTGCCGGCGAAGCGTTCAGCGAAGTGGTCGTCGAGGTTATCCCGGCCGGAGATGAGGAGCCCCGGTGGATCCATCAGATTCGTAGCCTCATCATCGCCGACGAAGCAGGGGTGCCGGACCTTCTCGTGTTGATCATGCAGGACGTTTCGCTGCGCTTCGAAGCCGAGGAGAGGTTCGAGCAGACCTTCAACGTCAACCCGGCCCCAGCGCTGATCCTGCGCTTGTCCGATCATCGGTACGTCAAGGTCAACCAAGGCTTCCTCGACCTAACCGGCTACACTCGCGACGAGGTGCTCGGCCGGAGCTTGTACGACATCGACGTGCTGCAGGACGCCGCGGATCTGGAAAATGCCAAGGAGCGCCTGCGCGAGGGCCTGACCATCCGCCAGATGCAGGCGGATCTTTCGCTGCCCGATGGTGGCCGCAAGCTGGTGATTGTCGCGGGCCAGCCGATCGAACTCAACGACGAGCCTTGCATGCTCTTCTCCTTCGCCGATCTCGAACCACGGAGGCAGGCGGAGAACGAATTGCGTCACAGCGAGGAGCGCTTCATGGCGGCCTTCCGCCTAGCGCCCGTGGGCATGGCGATCACTACGCAGGACGGCCAGACGCTGTGCGACATCAACGACGCCTTCCATCAGCTGAGCGGCTGGTCGGGCGACGAGGTGATGGGCAAGGGCATGGCCGAGCTCAAACTGTGGGACACTCCCGACTTCCTCTCCGAGGCCGAAGCCCAGCTTTCCGAGCAAAAGGGCTTTCGCGGCAAAGACGCGCGCGCGCGGACCAAGGATGGCGGCTTCGTCGATTGTCTGGTCTCGGCCGCCGTCATCACGCTCAAGCGCGACAGCTGCATCCTCTGGGTGATCCAAGACATCCATGCGCGTCGGCATGGGGAGCTCGAGCTGATCACCGCGATCGAAACAGTGATGAAAGACACCAATTGGTTCAGTCGGACCGTGGTCGAAAAGCTCGCCAATCTGCGCGCGCCCGGCGGGGCCGCAGCGCCCGTCGAGGTGCAGGAACTCACACGCCGCGAGAAGGAGGCGTTGAGCCTCATGTGCGAGGGTGCGGACGATGCCGCCATCGCCAAGCAAATGGGCGTCTCGCGCAACACGCTGCGCAACCACATCGCAAGAGTTTATGCCAAGACCGGCGTCAACCGGCGCGCGCAGGCGGTGTTGTGGGCGCGCGAGCGTGGCTTCCCCCTAGCTCGACCGATCCGCTGATCTACTAGTCCTTCAAGACCATACGATTTGGTACTGGCTGCTCTTTCACGCGCGCCGGATCGAGCTCATCTCCCTGTCATCGCGGCACGCCAGACCGGCAGTCCGCTTCGATCAACAAGGAGGATGACATGGATGAGAACCGTATCAAGGGCGAGGTCAAGCAGGTGAAGGGTTCGATCAAGGAAGCGATCGGTAAGATTACCGGCGACAAGTCCACGCAGGCCGAGGGTGCTGCCGAGAAGGCGGCGGGCAAGGCGCAGGCCGCTGTCGGCAGGGCAACGGACGCCGTGAAGGACACGTTCAAGAAGTAGGCGGGGCCACGCGATCGGAGATATGTAATGGCGACAATGAAAACGGCGGCCATTCTAGTTGCGATGCTTGGCCTGGCCGGCTGCAACACCATATCCGGTGCGGGCAAGGACGTGTCGTCCGCCGGCCAAGCTGTAACCAAGGCGGCAAAGCCGGTTCACTGACCGCTAGGTGGCCGCCCGAGATAGCATCTGCCACGCAAAAGTCCGCCAACTGGACGGCGTCCCCGGTGGCCGCCGTCCATCCCCAACAAAATAAACAGGAGGCTTTATGCCGACCTATCCAGAGGCCGCGCTAGAAGCGCGGCCCCCCTTCGTTGCGCCCCGCATGGCATGGAGTGTCATCTTTGCTGGCGTGGCCATTGCCCTTGCTGTGGAACTGATGCTCGCGCTGCTGGGTGCGGGTATCGGCCTTAGCCTGATCGATCCCAAATCGGGCGACAGCGCAAGCGTCGGCGGCCTTGGCCTCGGCAGTCTGATTTGGTGGGGACTGAGCACCGTCGTAGCGCTTGCGGCTGGCGCTTATGCCTCCGTGCGAGTGGCGGGAGCCGCGCGGCCCTTCGAAGGCGCCATTTACGGTCTCGCAATCTGGGGCGTGACACTGTTGCTCACGGTTTATCTGCTGACCTCCGCGATTGGCGGCCTTGTCGGCGGCGCGTTCCGCGCGGTCGGTGGTCTCGCCGGTGCTGCGGGAAGCAGTGTGAGTGCGGTTGCTCCCACCGTTGCGCAGGCGGCCGGGGTCGACCAGCATGACGTGAACGATCAGGTTTCCGCCCTGATCAAACCGGCGCCGGTCAATCCAGCGTCGATGACGCGCGAGGAAAGCCGCAAGGCGATCATCGCGGAGATGCCGGCTCTAGCGCGCGGCGGTGACGAGGGGCGGGACGCCGAGAACCGCATCGCGGATATCATCGCGGTGCAGGACAATGTCACCCACGACGTCGCCTTGACGCGCGTCGAGCAGGCTAAGCTGCGTTTCCTCACCGCCAAGCACGACACGATCGTCACCGCGAAGTCGGCCGCAAGCCAGAGTGCCAGTATCGCTGCGGGAACGTCGTTCACCGCCTTCCTGGTCCTGCTGCTGGGTGCCGGGGCAGCTATGGCTGGCGGCCAGATCGCTGCCCGTCGTCGCGAAAGCCTCTGAACCGCAAGAACCGGAGTATCATCATGGACGCACATCGTATTACCGGCGCGATCAAGGAACTGGTCGGCGGTGCGCGGGAAGCCGCGGGCGCGGTGACCGGAGACACAGCGACGGAGCTGAGCAGCAAGGCGCGACAGACCGAAGGCATAGCCGAGCGCACCTACGGAGAGTGGCTCAACCTGATCCGTGATATCTCCCGCGATCGGCCATTACTCACCGCGCTTGGCGCCGGTGCGCTGGCCTTCACGCTCGGGACGTTGGTCGCCGGCGGTCGCGACAGAAATTAAGCGGCTGCGCGGTGGACTTCCGGTCGCCGCGCATCTCGCAAACAGGAGCCGGCTCGTGGACAAGCGAAAGCGCGACATCGACTATTACACGAAGCGTCTGGCGGAGGCGGAACGCCTCGGCGCGGAGACGCAATCGGCATCAGCGAGACTGGCCCATTCCGATCTTGCACGCCTCTATCGCGAACGCCTGGCTGACCTTCAGGGAACGGGTCAGGACGGAAAGGGTTCGTCCGCAAACAACGAAGGATCTCATCATGACGCATAACGACGACGCGGCGGTGGGCGCAGAACCCACGAACCTCCTGCTCGCCTCTAACAAGGTCGATGGCACGAAGGTCGTGACGCGCGATGGCGACGCCCTAGGCTCGGTGTACAGCTTCATGATCAACAAGCGCACCGGCGGCGCGACGTTTGCGGTGCTCAGCCTCGGTGGCTTCCTCGGCATCGGTAAGAGCTATTATCCGCTGCCGTTCGAGCTTCTGACCTACGATCATGTCGCCGATGGCTATGTCGTGACCATTGATCGCCGGCTGCTCGAGGGCGGCCCGAGCTGGGCAAACAACGCGCCGGATTTCAACCAGGCCTATGCCGATCGCGTGTCGAGCTATTACGGGGTCAGCCCCGTGAATCTCTCGGTCGAATAAGGAGATAGCAAATGGTGAGCAACTTGCTGGGCATGCTGATCGGCGCCGAGGTCGATCGGGAAGAAGGCGGTTCCGGCTTGAGCGGCGCGATAGAGGGCTATCTGATCGAAGGCGCGGTCAAGGCGGTCGCGCCACTTATCGCCACCTTCGCGCTCGGCTGGGGTGTGCGCCTTCTCGCGCGGCGAGCTTATGCGGCCGTCGCCACAAAGCGGCTTCGCTGATGGACGCGGCGTGTGGATCTGCTATGGCGTGATTGTCCTGCATCAGTTTTTGTTTGCCATGAATTCTCGACCCGCGCAGCCTATTTTCGCGCTCGCTCGAAAGGTGCGCTCGTTTCATGAAGCATGAAAATACCGGGGCTGGCGTCGCGCCGGACGGCATAGCCCGCGAGAACGCCCTCCAAAGCTTTGATCTGCTCGGTTTGACCGATGATCCTCGCCTCACCGCTATTACGGATTTCGCGGCGTTGCTCTGTGATGCGTCGATCGCGCTGGTCAGCATCGTAGAGAGCGAGCGGCAGTGGTTTCCCGCGAAAACCGGGTTGAAGACGCGCGAGACCAGCCGGGACGCTTCCTTCTGCGCTCATGCGATGGTCCGGGATGCGATCATGGTCGTGCCGGATGCCCGGCTCGATCCGCGATTCGAGGCCAACCCGCTCGTTCTCGATGACCCCAACATTCGGTTCTACGCCGGCGCGCCCTTGCGTACCGAAGACGGCGTGCCGCTCGGCGCGCTTTGCGTGATCGACACGCAGCCGCGCGCAGGGCTCACCGCTTTACAGGAGCAGGGGCTTTTGGTCCTCGCCCAGAATATCATGTCATTGTTGACGTTGCGACGATCGACGGATCGCAGCGGACGAGAGCGTGACGAACAGGAGTCCCGTTTCCGGGTGCTCGCTGACACCATGCCGCAGATGGTGTGGTCGACCCGGCCTGATGGCTTCCACGATTATTATAACGCGCGTTGGTACGAGTTTACCGGCGTTCCCGATGGCACGACCGATGGAGAGGGCTGGAATGGCATGTTTCATCCCGAAGACCAAGAACGTGCCTGGGCGGTCTGGCGCCATTCGCTGAAAACAGGGGAGCCTTACGAAATCGAATATCGTCTGCGCGACGCAAATGGCCAGTACCGCTGGACACTCGGCCGCGCGCTCCCGGTCCGCGATAACGAGGGGATGATCACGCGCTGGTTCGGAACGTGCACCGACATCCATGATCAGAAAATGATGCAGGCGCAGCGCGAGGTAATCGCTCAGGAACTGAGCCACCGCATCAAAAACATCTTCGCCGTCATTGGAGGCTTGATTACTTTCTCAAGCCGCCATCACCCAGATATGCAGCCGGTTGCAATGGACCTGCGCGACCGAGTCCTGGCTCTGGGCAGAGCACATGATTTCGTCCGGCCTCATTCCGACGCTTCGCGCCCCGAGAAAAATCAAAGCAGCCTTCACGGGATGATAGGAGAACTTCTTGCCCCCTATCGTGAACGGATCCGGATCGAGGGGGAAGACCTGTTAATTGACGACCGATCGGCGACGCCACTGGCATTACTGTTCCATGAACTGGCCACCAACGCCGCCAAATATGGCGCGCTGTCGATTCACAACGGCGTGGTGACTATCACCACAACTCCGGAAGATGACGCTGCTCTTCTATCGTGGTCGGAACGAGGAGGGCCAGCGGTGGTGCCGCCTCAGCAGGATGGCTTCGGAACCAAATTGATGGAACTGAGCATCGCCCGCCAGATGGGCGGTCGGATCGATCGGGACTGGGCGGCTGACGGACTGGTCGTCCGCCTGACCGTTCCGGTGAGATCGATGTATCGCGAGCAGCGGCCGGTCAAAGCTGAATGATGTCTTCGTGTGTCGCTGCGTCTGCCTGAATCGCAGTGGCTGAACCCACTGCGGACAAGATAGCCGCCTCGTTGAACGGCTTTCGGATGCAGCCAATCGCATTTGCAGCCGGTTGCCCGATCTGTGCTGGATTGGCGGTTACGTAGACAATGCGAACACCAAAGCGATTGGCAAGGTCGCGCGCGATTTCGGGTCCTGTTGCTCCGTCACGAAGATTGATATCGACGAAGGCTAGATCCACCCCTGGTCCGGCGGACATCGCCTCTTTCTGGTCTGCGGCGATAGCCACAACGCGGTGACCCGCGTCCTCGACGATGCGTTCCAAGTCCATGGCGACGAGGATTTCATCCTCAACGATGAGAACCGATATCATGTGCGTAGTGATCCAGAGGGACTGCCTTAATGTTCCGCCCGATTGCGAGTTCCCGCTTTCTTTTAATTTAGATTAGCGTGGCGTGATCGTCACGCTGGCGGCCAGGGCGTTGACTAGAGGTGGTCGTGCTGCCGCAAGCGGGATGTTTCCCATAGCAGCGCCGCGCGATCGAGAGCATCGAAGGCATCCGCTCCTTCGCCACGATCAACGAGCCACAGCCTGATCTCATGTATGCTTCCGGCCGATACTTCGGGAAAATCGGACATCTTCGCCGCCAGTCCGGCGATATCACCATTTGAATGTCCGGTTTGGCTGGACAACCAATTCGCGAAGCTTTCTGCCACGATTGCTCTCCAAGCGAACAATTCCTGAAAACGGGGCCGCGGTCTCCAGACCGCGGCCCCTTCAGCTTAATAGTCCATCGCCGGCATAGCCGCTATCGGCTTCTCCTCCTTAGGTAGTTCGGCAACCAGCGCTTCCGTCGTGATCAGCAGCGACGCGACCGACGCCGCGTCCTGAAGAGCCGTCCGCACGACCTTCGCCGGATCAATGACGCCCGCTTTGACGAGGTCCTGATATTCGCCGGTCGCAGCGTTGAAGCCCCAATTATAGTCTTGGTTCTCGAGTAGCTTGCCGACGATATAGGCGCCATCCTCCCCGGCATTCTCGGCGATCTGGCGCGCGGGTGCGCGAAGTGCCCGTCGGACGATGTCGATCCCCGACTGCTGGTCGTCATTGGCGGCCTTGATGCCGTCGAGCGCCTTGATGGCGCGCAGCAGCGGGATGCCGCCGCCCGGCAGGACGCCTTCCTCGACCGCGGCGCGCGTCGCATGGAGCGCGTCGTCGACGCGATCCTTCCTCTCCTTGACCTCGACCTCGGTCGCGCCACCGACGCGGATCACCGCGACGCCGCCGGAAAGCTTGGCGAGCCGCTCCTGCAGCTTCTCGCGATCATAGTCGCTGGTCGTGGTGTCGATCTGCTGGCGGATCTGGCCGACACGGGCATCGATGTCCGCTTTCGTGCCGACGCCGTCGATGATCGTGGTGTTGTCCTTGTCGATCGTCACCTTCTTGGCGCGGCCGAGCATATTGACGGTGACGTTCTCGAGTTTGGTGCCGAGTTCCTCGGAGACGACATTGCCGCCGGTCAGGATGGCGATGTCCTCGAGCATCGCCTTGCGACGATCGCCGAAGCCCGGCGCCTTGACCGCCGCGACCTTGAGACCGCCACGCAGCTTGTTGACAACGAGCGTGGCGAGCGCCTCGCCCTCGACATCCTCGGCGATGATCAGCAGCGGACGGCCCGACTGCATGACCTTCTCGAGCAGCGGCACGAGCGCCTGCAGGTTGGAAAGCTTCTTCTCGTGGATCAAAATGTAGGGATCGTCGAGCTCGACCTTGAGCTTCTCGGCATTGGTGATGAAGTAAGGCGACAGATAGCCGCGGTCGAACTGCATGCCCTCGACCGTCTCGAGCTCGGTCGCGAGGCTCTTGGCCTCCTCGACAGTGATCACGCCCTCGTTGCCGACCTTGTCCATCGCCTCCGCCAGGATGCGGCCGACCTCCTCGTCGCCGTTGGCCGAGATGGTCGCGACCTGCGCGATCTCGCTGTTCGCCGAGACCTTGCGCGCGTGGCTCTCGAGGTCCTGGACAACGGCGCCGACTGCAAGGTCGATCCCGCGCTTCAGGTCCATCGGGTTCATGCCGGCCGCGACCGCCTTGGCACCCTCGCGCACGATAGCCTGGGCGAGCACGGTCGCCGTGGTCGTGCCGTCGCCGGCCTTGTCATTCTGCTTGTTCGCGACCTCGCGCAGCATCTGCGCGCCCATATTCTCGAACTTGTCGGCGAGCTCAATCTCCTTGGCGACGGTCACGCCATCCTTGGTGATGCGCGGCGCGCCATAGCTCTTGTCGATCACGACGTTGCGGCCCTTGGGCCCCAGCGTCACCTTCACGGCATTGGCCAGCACATCCACGCCGCGCAGCATGCGATCACGCGCGTCCGACGCAAATTTCACGTCCTTGGCAGCCATGGTATTTGTCTCCTGTCCTTTCAGAGATTGTGATTGAAGATACGAGCAGGGCCTGACGATCAGGCAACCTGCTTCAGGGGTACGACATTGTCGATGATACCGAGGATGTCGCTCTCCTTCATGATGAGCAAATCCTCGCCATCGACCCGGACCTCGCTGCCCGACCATTTGCCGAACAGCACCCGGTCGCCGGCTTTGACGGCGAGTTCGACGAGCTGGCCGTCCTTGTCGCGCGCACCGGCGCCGACTGCGACCACCTCGCCTTCCTGGGGCTTCTCTTTGGCGGTGTCGGGGATGATGATCCCGCCTGCGGTCTTCTCCTCGGCCTCGACACGGCGCACGAGCACGCGATCGTGAAGGGGACGGAAATGCATGAGCACAAACCTCCTGTTGCTTCAGCGATGATAGGATCTGCCGGCGCTCGCGCGACGGCAGTCGCGGGCAGGCTACAGAGAAACGGACAACCGCCTCCGGGCACCCGCGCAATACATTTTTAGCACTCGAGAATCGGGAGTGCCAAGAGGAATTTTTTATGTGCGCTCGGAAGCCGACGCTCTTGATCAGACAATGGCCTTAACCAAGATTTTGCGGTTGCCGGCGCTCGCCGGCCGAGAAAGGAGCGGCATTCAGACAGGAGGTATAGCCATGTCCGAACCTTTTTCCCGTTATCTTCATCCCTTCGACGTCGCGCATCACCCGGCCCTGGAACCGGAAGTCAAACGCGCGATCCTTGCTTCCTGGGCGTCCGATCGATTCGCGGTGAAAGACCAGCCCGCTCTGCGCAGGCCGCCAGACGCGAAGCGCGCGGTTCCTGTCGACGACGTGTTCGCCGCGATGCAGGCGCTCGATGAGCCGCCACCGAACGGCGTTTCGCTGCAATGAGCAAATGGCGTTCATCGCACAGCTGAACCCCTATGGTCTGCCGCCCAGGTCCATTATCCCGACTTGACGCGCCCCTCCTGCTCCAGCGTTTGTCTTGCAGGACTATGATCTCGCGCCCGACTTTCCGGTGCTGTTCGACGTCCTGGGCCATTGGGGCGCGAGATCTGGGCGGCGCTCCATTCGGTGAGGTTCGCCTACAACCGCTTTATCCGGGCCGCCGAATGGCGGGCGGTCGATGACGCTCCATTGCGTTGCTGGACGGCATCCCGCCTCGGCAAAAATTTTTTCGTCGAAAATCTTGAAGGCCGATTTTTCGTTTCCTAGCTCCCGCGTGCCGGGCGCCGTGTTCGGGTCCGGTGGGACATAGAGGGCGCTGGCTCCCGACATTGCCGGCGCTCCTCGTGCCCAGATCGCTTCATTTGGAGGATTTGGATATGAGGACCAACTTCGACTTCACGCCGTTCCGGCGTTCCACGGTCGGTTTCGACCGGCTCTTCGACCTGCTCGAAACGGGTACGCGTGCCGACGCGCCAAGCGATGGCTATCCGCCGTTCGACATCGTCCGCGAAAACGAGGATAGCTATCGCATCACGCTTGCGGTCGCGGGTTTCGCGCCGAACGAGATCGAGATCGTCGCGCAGCAGAACCAGCTGACCATCACCGGCAACAAGGCCGACCAGGACGACCAGCGCCAGTATCTGCATCGCGGCATCGCGACCCGCACATTCGAGCGTCGCTTCCAGCTCGCCGACTTCATCGAGGTAGGCCATGCCCGCTTCGAGAACGGCCTGCTCTCGATCGAGCTCAAGCGCGTCGTCCCCGAGGCGATGAAGCCGCGCAAGATCGAGATCGGCGGCGGCCATCCGGCCAACGATCGGATTGAAGCGTCGAAGGCGGAAAATCAGGCCGCCTGATCCAGTCCGGAAGGGGTTCGCCGGCGCCGTCCGTTACTGGGGCGGTGGCCGGCGCGCCACATCCAGTTCCAGCCCAAACGAGGAGATGATCGTCATGGCTGTTCATGATCTCATTCCCTGGAGCCGGCAGGAAAACCGGCTGCCCGCGCCCGTGAGCGGCGGGCGTGAGCCAGATACCCATCCGCTGCTGTCATTGCATCGCGAGATGAACCGTTTGTTCGACGACGTCTTCCGGGGCTTCGGCGTGCCATCCGTAGCTGGCTTCGACCGCGACCTTTCGTGGCCCAGGGTCGAGCTTGCTGAGACCGACAGGAACATCCAGGTCGCCATCGAGCTGCCCGGCCTCGACCAAAAGGAGGTCGACCTCGAGGTTGAGGAGGGGGTGCTGACCATCCGTGGCGAGAAGAAAGCCGAGGTAGAGGACAAGGTGCGCGGCTATTCGGAGCGCAGCTACGGCCGCTTCGAACGGCGGATTGCTCTGCCGCCCGGCATCGACCGCGACAAGGCGAGCGCGACCTTTTGGAACGGCGTGCTCACGGTGACGCTTCCGAGGACGGAGGCGGCGAACGAGAATCGCCGTATCCCGATCCATGGCGCGGCCGCTTGATGATATGGCCCGGGACCTGCGTCCCGGGCCCTTCCAGCGCGATGTTCGGTCGAACCTGGCCGCCAACGACAACGACGCGTACGCGCCCCGTTTCTCGAGCGCGCTGCCGCCGGATGCCTTGGCGATCATCGAGCCGGTCGGGATCGCAACCAACCAGAGCGGCCGGGCACATCGCAACCTATGGCGGCTGCGCTTTGCGGCGCGGGCGCGATCGTTCGTCGATCCGCTGACCGGCTGGACCGGTGGCTGTGATCCACTCGCCCACGTGGTTCTGCGCTTCCCGACCCTCGATGGCGCCGTGTTTTACTGCCGGCTACAGCAGCTCCGCTTCGAAATTCGCCGGCCGGCGCAGGCCCATGTGCCGCCCGATTGCGCCGATCAACCCGTATCCATGTGACCAGCAAGGAAAGGACCAGAAATGCGTAAAGTCCTTACAGCCATCCTGGGCGGTATCGCGACGCTGGCGGTTGCCGCCGTCGCAGTGGCGGCCCATCGGGACATGCATGTCATGAGTGTCGGCCTGCCCGTCGGGTCGGTCGCCAGGATCGAATATGAGGGCGACGTGGCGCCGAAGGTCATCGTCGCTCCGGCCCCTGAGGCCGTGCCGGTGAACTTCCTCGAGGCCGTTAATCTAATACCTTTCGCCGCGTTCGATCGGATCGCGGCACCGATGAGCCACGACATGGACGCAATGGCTCAAGAGATCAGCGCATTCCAGCCAGTACCGCCGTTTGCGGACGGTAACATCGATCTCGCGGCGTTGGCGAAACTGCCGCCCGGAGCCCTCCACTATCAGTTCGTCTCGACGAGCGACGGCGGCGGCACATGCAATCGGAGCGTCGAAGTGACGTCTTATGGGCGGAGTCAAAAGCCGAAGGTCGTGTCCAGCAGTGCGGGTGACTGCGCGTCGACGAAACGGGTACCGATGCCGACCCAGCTTGATTCGCCAAGCGGGCCAACGGTCCCGGCGTTGACGAGGACCGGCAAGACCGCGGTGGCCGAACGCGTACACGCGGCCAATACAATCTGAACGAGGGTGGAGGCGGTCATATACGCCGCCTCCACCCGCATTCTCCTCGAACTTCCCATGCATGTGCCTCCCAGCATCCTCTCCAGCTTCGTCATGCTGCTGGTCACGATCGGTCCGATCGACACAGCCGTGGTGTTTGCCAGCCTGACTGCCGGTATCCATCGTGGCGAACGGTGAAGGCTTGCGGCACGCTCGACCGCGATTGCGGTCCATTCCCAACTGCGGTCAGTCCGCTTCGAGAACAGCGTCGCTTGGACGAGTGCAAGATCGCCTGAAACTTAGCCTTCAGTAGTATCATTACGATGGTAGCGATGTTGATGTCGGCAATCACTGAAGCATTGTCGGACCATTTCAGAGCGAAGAGTTGGCGCATAACATCAGCGACGATCAAAATCCAACAACAGAGCAAGTCCGCAGGAAAAGTTGATTTCCGACATACGTCAAAAGGGGGCATTCCGCTCTGGTTCGCCGGTGAAAACAGCATAGTCAACCTGCGGTCTGCTGTAGGCGAAGCAGCGCCCGAACATTTCCGGGTTGATCGACGCAGGCTGACCTGCAGCATGGTCGGTTCGATAGAGCCGGCCCACCGCTATCAGCCATGTGCGCGCCAGGATCGTCGCCGCTTCTAAATCGTCTTCGTCGAACGCCTCGCGGCCCCACCCGGCAAACCCCCGGTCGATCGTACGGCCCATTAGTGCGGAGGGATCGAGGACGACGCCATCGCGAACCATCCATTCATGCACCGCGACCCCGTTTCGAGTGATCACAAGTTTGACCGGTTTCTCAGTTTCGTCGGGCACCTGTGCGTCGAAGACCACCTTGCCCGGCTCTCGCGCAGTGTGCCGAATAGCAATGACGACAAGATCAAGTAGGTGGGTGCAATGCTGCCGCGCCTGCCCCCCACTGTAAAAGAGTGTCGCAGGTGCTCCGACAGGAAGGCCCACGAACTGTTCGAGGCGAGCGATGGCGGCCTGACAAACTGTGGTCGGGACACGGATAGTTTCAGCCTCGATCGCCGTGATGGCATGCCCGTTATGCCTAACGACGCACTGCATCTCGTGGAA
>BACX01000674.1 GCA_000333335.1 Sphingomonas-like bacterium B12
CGCCGCAATATCCCGGCTTCGAATGTTCGTGTGCTGATGCCCAACGCGGGGGGCACGGGGTATTACCGCTTTGCGCTGCCGCCCGACGAATGGCGGGCACTGATCGGGACGTCGGCCAGCCTGACGCCGGCCGAGGCGCTGATGATGACCGACAGCCTGTGGGCCGGTTTCACCTCCGGCGAGATCGCGCCGAATCTCCTGGTCGAAGCGGCGCGCCGGATGGCCGAAAATCCCTTTGGACCGGCTGCGATCGACCCCGGCAGGCGTCTTGCGGCGCTGTGGCACCAGGGTGTCATCCCAAGCGATAGGCAGGCAGAGTATCGGCGGCTGCTGACGTCGATCTACAGGCCGCTGCTGGATCGCATCGGCATGGATGCCAGTGGAGCAAGTTCCGCGGATACAGCTGAACGGCGGCAGCTGCGCATTGGCCTCGAAAGATTGCTCGCCGACGATGCGGGTGACACGGAAGTGCGCGCAGTCTTGGCGAAAGCGGCCGAAGCATCGATGAACGGACATGCCGGGGTTCTAGGGCCAGGGCTTGAGATATCCGGTTATGCCGCATTCATCGCGGCGGATCCGGAGCGCCGCATGTCGGGCATGTTCGAGCGATTGGCGTCGGCGACGAATCGTACCGAGCGCGAAATCTTGGCCTACGCCCTCGGCTCGGGTCGCGATCCGACGCAAGCCGCATGGTTGCTCGATCATCTCGGCGACCCACGTTTGTCCCCGCTCGATCGTTGGCACGTCCTGTTTGACTTGACCGAAAATTCAGGCTCACGAGGCGTTGCGTTGTCATGGGCCGCCACACATCTTGGTCTGTTGCAAGGGTCATCCTGGGACAACATCATCCGGCTCGCGGACCAGGCCTGCTCGCTGGGCGATGCCCGGATGTGGGCCGATGCGATCCAGCCACACATCGCGGGAAACTCCGATGACCAACTCACCTTCGACGCAACGCTGGAGAAGATTCACAATTGCGCAGCATTGCGCGATCGACGCAGCCGCGACATCGCCGCTGTCCTGGCTCGAACCTGATCCGGCTCAGTATCTGATGGAAGAGGCGGACTGCCCGGTTCGCGTGGCGTGATCCGCTTCCGACCGCCCGATTTCTCGGGCGGTCGGGTCCGATGGCTCAAATCTGGGTGATGCCACCGTCGACGAACAATTCGGCACCGTTGATGAAGCTCGCATCGTCCGACGCCAGAAACAGCGCGGCCTTGGCGATCTCTTCGGGCTCGCCCACGCGGCCGACCGGGATCTGGGTCGCGAGATAGTCCTTGATGCCCTGCGCCTGCTCGCCGCCACCGAATACGTCGGTGAGACCTATCGTCTCGGTCGGTCCAGGGCTGACGACATTCACGCGGATGTGCCGGTCCTTGAGATCGAGGATCCAACTGCGCGCCAGGTTGCGCACCGCGGCCTTGCTCGCGCTATAGACGCTGAACGCAGGCGTTCCCGACGAGCCGGCGTTGGAGCTCATCAGCACGATCGAGCTGCCGTCCTTAAGCAGCGGCAGCGCCTTCTGCACGGTGAAGATCGTGCCCTTCACATTGGTGTCGAAGGTTTGCTGATATTGCTCCTCGGTGATTGCACCCAGCGGAAGCATCGTGCCGCCGCCGGCGTTGGCGATGACGACGTCGATCTGGGCATGCTGCTGCTGGATCGCGTCGTACACCCGATCGATGTCGGCGAGCTTCGACATGTCGGCGCGCACGCCCGTCACCCGGCCGCCGATTTCCTTCACCGCGGCGTCGAGCACCTCCTGGCGGCGCCCGGTGATGAAGACCGAAGCCCCTTCGGCGACAAATGCCTTGGCAATGGCTAAGCCGATGCCGCTGGTGCCGCCGGTGACCACCACCACCTTGCTATTGAAACGATCCGTCATTGTACGTCTCCTGCATGTTCCACGGCGGATTGCCGCTGCACACTGAAGATGCAGGCGGGGCGGAATTGCCTGTAGCCGGCAATTCCGGCACGTAGCGTTCCACGAAAGGAACGATGATGCGCGCAGACCTGAACGATCTTGCCTACTTCGCGGAGGTTGTCGGTCATGGCGGCTTCGCTGCGGCTGGCCGCGCGCTACGGGAGCCCAAGTCCAAGCTAAGCCGGCGGATCGCAGCGCTTGAGGAGCGACTAGGACTCCGATTGATCGAGCGCACCAGCCGACGTTTCCGTGTGACTGAGACCGGACAGGCGTTCTACGAGCGATGCCGCGCCATGCTCGCCGAAGCCGAGCAAGCCGAAGCGTTGGTGATGCAGGCACAGGCTGAACCGCATGGCCGCATTCGGTTCAGCTGCCCAACTGGCATGATCGCGCCGGTCTCAAGTCTAGTGACATCGTTCCTCGCGCGCTATCCGAAGGTGCGGCTGCAACTCATCGCGACGGATCGCGCCGTCGACCTCATCGAAGAGCGGATCGATCTCGCGCTACGCGTACGCGTCGACATGACCACCGATGCGGAGCTTACGGTTCGGTCGCTGGGCCAATCCGTTCGTATCCTCGTTGCCAGTCCGCAGCTTGCCAGCCACATCGCCTCGGTGGAGCAACTCGCGTCCCTATCGACGCTATCGACAAACGACGACCATGACGTTGCGGACTGGCATTTGGAGGCCTCCGATGGCCGTAAACACACGGTCCAAGTCGAGCCTCGCCTAGGCTGCGCGAATATGGACCAGCTTCTTAGCGCCGCTTCCGCCGGGATCGGCGTAGCGCTTTTACCAGATCGGGTGTGCCGGCCCATGCTGGAGTCAGGGAAGCTAGTTCAGGTGCTTCCGGGCTGGCATGCGAAGGTCGGAATAGTCCACCTCGTTTTCACAACACGCAGAGGCTTGCCGCCGGCCGTTCGCGCGCTGATAGACCACCTTGCTCGAGACCTTTCTCCCGCCATTAAAGTGGACAAAATCTCATAAAACCGTGTTCCGAAACGATTTGCATCTTTAATCAGATTGGTTTTTCTAAAATGAAAGCTGGCCGGTATTGCCACTAGCCTCCAATGCGAAAGAGTCAACGAGTTGCTGCAGGTGGATCCGTTGAGTGCAGGCCAGGCAACGACGTCGCGTTTATATTTTGAAAATGAAAACGCATTCATATCTTCCTGCTGAGCGGCTTTCTAGGCGTCTGCACATTCTGCTGAAATAGATACTCTTATACCTTGAACTAGGGTACGGATCGATCCGCAGCACGATGTATGATCGTTGCTCCAAGCATCCCCAAGCGCCTCAACGTTAACGTCGCTGTCATTCTTCATGATTTCGGACGACGCGTTTGCACCGTTCATTCCCTCTACCTTGGCCACGCTGCCATCAGCCGGCGTTGTTCAGTCGAAGGGATAGCTGTAACAGGACGGTGCGCTGCTATTCGGAAGGTGCTGAGCCGGGCAATTATCGAGCGCAAGCCGTCACCGTCGCGTGCAGGGACCGCCATGAAACCTCCTGCAATGTCGCTCATTGAACTATCGCCGGGAGTTTTCTTTGTCCCGGTACTCCACGCAACTAGGGCCCCGTCGGCTTATGTCGACGGGGCTTCTTTTCGGGTCCGTGGTGGGAGAAGCTGGGCAAGCGATAATCCCTGCTCGACCTGACAGAACGGATGCGCGGGAGCCCTGCCGCGCCATCTCACCTACGTTGAAACCTTCATGCCGTCGATCATTGGTCAGCTGCTTCGAGCAGCCCCAATCTGTTCGACCGGGGAAGCCTCGTCGATCGAGGCCTGTGTACGGCGGGCGGTGAGATCGAGGCGGGCGAGTATCCGCTCGCGGCCACCCAACGAGAGCTTCGCGAGGAACTGAGCCTCGTGCTGCCGCTCTCGAGGCCGGTCCATCAGGCGTCGGGAACCTTCGAATTCAGGCATGAGGTCGTCGACAATGTCGATGCCTTCTATTTCGCGCACTTTCCTGGCGGCGAGATCACGCTCGAAGGCGTCGACGAGCATGAGCGCTCCGTCCTGAAACAGGTTCGCTGGTGGACGCCGGAGGAGATCGATGCGACCGCGGTCCCGGTCTACCCGCCCGACATCGCCGATGCGGTCCGCCGCCTGGCCGCGACCTGACGCCTCAGCTTTCCTGGATCGCGGACAGCTTCCAGGGAGCGCCCGCCGAGCGGGTAAAAGTCCAGACCTCGACGGTTTCGGTCGGGACATGCGCGGCTCCGCTCACCACCAGCCCGGTCTGCCGGTCGCGCATGACGTCGATACTCTCGTAGCGCATGACGATCGTCGCATAGTCGCCGCTTGCCTCGCGCCACGCCTCCGATACCTCGGCATCGACCAGACGCGTTCCCGACACCTCGTTGCGCACGCCCTGGCTCGTATTCCCGGCGAGTTCCTCCGCGAGATAGGACATCATCTCCGGCGTCGTGAGCGTGCGAAGCCGGTTGTAGTCCTCGCGCCCGAACGCATCCTGCACGTCGATGAGCAATTCCTCGAAGGCCCGCTGGTCGGCGGCAGTGAGCGCGATGTCGATGCTCGGCTGAGCGCCGGCATTCGCCATGCTGGAGGCGCCCCACGGTCCCGTTTCCGTTGCCGAGCTGTAGCTTCGCTGGAAATCGTAGCCGCCCGCGGCCGGCGGGCTTTGAAAGCCTGACCGGCGACGGAAGAAGCCGACGATCAGCCAGACG
>BACX01000673.1 GCA_000333335.1 Sphingomonas-like bacterium B12
TGCTGACGATCTGGCCGCCCCGCCCATGCACGGCATCGGTGATCGCCCGCCAACCCTCGATCTGCGCGTCATCGTAGATGCCGGGGGCGCCGGCATAGCCGTAGCCCTGGCGCGAAATCGGTGTCGCCTCCGAGATGATGAGGCCACCGCGGGAGGCCCGCTGCGTGTAATAGTCGCGCATCAGCGCGTTCGGCCGATCGCCTGGATCGGACCGCATGCGCGTGAGCGGAGCCATGACGACGCGGTGGCCGAGGGACAGCGCACCGGCCGCAACCGGGGCTCGACATTCTGACCGATGCTGGAGATCGCCGCGATCGGCCCGCGCCGGGCGACGTGATAGACGCAACTGCCCATCACCATCTCCAGCGGGCGGTATCCGGCGGCCAGCAGCGTCCAGAAATCCTGGCCCGACAGCGCCGAGGTGAAGGGCTGGCCGTTCGGCCCCTTGAAGCCCTGATGGCCCTTGGCGTGGACGACACCGGTGCCGATCGCCACGAATTCGAGGATCTTGTCGTCCCATTCGAGGCGCTTCACGGTCAGCCGCACGCCGACGATGCCGTCCGCGCCCATCTGCTGGGCCTCCTCGCGCATCCGCTCCATGGCGAGCGCGCGCGCCTCGTACATGGCGGTGGAGAGCACATCCAGTTCCATGTTCGATCCCCACGAGGCGAACTGGAATCCGAGATGATAGATGCACGAGCCCACGCACAGGCCGACCGGCTCGAACCCCGCCTTACGCACCAGCAGGAACTCGTTGACCGAGAAATCCGAGGTGAAGATGCCGTCGGGATGCCCCTGACTACGCAGGCCCGCGAGGCGCTGCAGCGCGTGCTCGGGGATGTTCTGGCCGTGCGCGTCGGTCATCAGATGCTGCCTTCCTGTTCGGATGAATCGGTGTCGTAGACGGCGTGGCGCACCTCGCCGGTGCGCTTGAGCGGGGTGGGGCCGTCGCGCATGTCGATCACGGGATCGATGTCGTGCGGCACGTCGGCGCCGCGCGGCGTATCGACCACCGTGCCGACGACGATATGGCGGCCGAGATAGGCGGGTGGCTGCTTGTCGCCCTGCTCGCGCTTCAGGATCTGGCCGAAATGGGTGTGGGCGAGCACGCCGTTGCCCATCGTTCGCGCGTTGGCGCGCAAGGCGGCGTGCGCCTCGCGCCGTATGCCCTCCCAGAAGCCGCCCAATTCGGTGAGCGGCTGGTTGCCGGCGAAAAAGCCGGTCTGCCACTGGGTCTGCCGGCCCTGCCAGCCATTGCCCCATCCGCCGCCGTTGAAGCTGTTCAGCCCCAGCCAGTCGTAGCGCGCGCCGACCGCGACGCCGACCGGCACGATCCCCATCTCCAGCAGCCGCACGAATTCCAGCGCGGGGACGGTGGCGATGATCGGCTCGGCGCTGGCGGGCAGGCCCTCGACGCGGATCGCCGTGCCGATCAGGGTGAAGTCCATGCTGGGGCCGAAGCTGTGGCGCAGCGTGCGCATCCTGACATCCACCACCGCATTGGCGCCCGCCGCCTTCGCCTCGCGGCGGATGCGGTGAGCGCGTGGTGCCAGCCTTCCTCATGTCCCTCCGTCCAGCTCCAGCCGTAATGGAACCAGCAGGTGCCGGACACGGTGGCGATCGGGCGGACGCCGTGCGACTTGGCGAGCAGCAGCTCGGCGGGCGTCATCGTCGCGACCCAGGGCTGCTTGCCGATCGCCGCCTGCTGCAACCGGTCCGTGACGAAGCGGGGGAGCGTCTGGTATTCGAGCGCTGCTTCCCACTCGCGGGCGCGGGCCTCATGCTCTTCGGTGGAGCGGGGCGGGACGGGGTTACGCGGGAACAACGCCATGCGGATGCGCTCCGGTGGGAACGACGCCATGCTAGCGGCGGTATGGGACCGCGCAAGAGGCGCGCTGTCTAAGTCGGTCGGCCGATTTGAAGATGCCGCACGGGACGACGCGTCCGCAGTGTTGCCGATGGTCGCGAACATTTCAGGTCGCGACGAGCGCGGGACATTCGCGCGACATGCATCGGCGGCAGTTGGGGCGCCCCACAATCCAAGGGGAGGCCTTGATGAACAAGACATGGGTAGCGATCCTGGCAGCCTGCACGATCGGCGGAACCGCGATCGCGGCGGATCAGCCCGGTGCCGATCATTCGCGCTGGAACCGTGCGGACATGGAGCAGATGCGGGCCAAATGGGAGGCTCGAAAGGCGGATGACATGGCCGTCCTGATCGGCTTGCGCGCCGATCAACGTCCGGCGCTCGACAGCTTCCTCGCCGCCATGCGCCCGCCGCGCCGTGGTCCGGACGGCATAAGGGGGACGGGTCCGGATGGTGCATCGCCAGGCGATGCGACATTGCCGGCGCGCCTCGATGCGATGGCGGCGAAGGCGGATCGGCGCGATGCCGAGCTCAGCAGAAGTCG
>BACX01000672.1 GCA_000333335.1 Sphingomonas-like bacterium B12
GCTCGCTCTCGATGCGGTGCTCGGCGTGGCGGGGGCGATCAACGTCGCCGACATGCCGCCCGCCGCCAATTACGGAGAACCCGATGCCGAGGTTCTGCTCGCCGCCGCGCCGGACCTGCTGCTGCAGGGCGCGCCGGGATCGCAATTTCCGGGGCTGCGCGACGACGTGGCGCGGCATCCGCTGGTCCGGCGTTACTGGGCCGACCGGATGGTGACCGTGAAGCCGACCGTCTATTTCTGTGGCACGCCCTTCGCGGCCGATGGCGCGCGGATGCTGCGGCAGCAGATCCAGTCTGCCGCGGCGCGACCGCACGCGCCCCTGCCGTTCGCGGGGACGCGATGAGCCGGCTGCTGATCCCTTTGCTCGCCATTGTGCTGGTCGCCTTGGCGGGAGTCTCGCTGTTGGCTGGAACGGTATGGCTCAGCCCGGCCGACGTGATCGCCGGGCTGACCTCGGGCCGCGAGACGCTTTCCGGCCTGATCGTCACCGACATCCGCCTGCCCCGGATGCTGCTGGCGCTGATGGTGGGCGGCATCCTTGGGCTGTCGGGCGCGGTGCTGCAGGGTCTGCTGCGCAACCCGCTGGCCGAGCCGGGGCTGCTCGGTGTGTCGTCGGGCGCATCGCTGGGCGCGGTGATCGCCATCTATTACGGCTTCGCGCATCTGACCTCGCTGGCCGCGCCGGGTTTCGCGCTGGTCGGCGGGCTGGTGACGGCGGGCCTCGCGCTGGCCTTGTCGCGGAGCGGCGGGACGCTGGCACTGATCCTCGCCGGATCGGCGGTGTCTGCGATCGCGGCGGCGGGGGTCAGCCTCGCGCTCAACCTCGCGCCCAATCCCTATGCGGCCTACGAGATCACCACCTGGCTGATGGGGTCGCTGTCCGATCGGAGCTGGGATCATGTGCGGCTGGCCGGGCCGTTCATCCTCGCCGGGGCGGCATTGCTGCTTTCCACCGGCCGCGCGCTCGATGCGCTGTCGCTGGGCGAGGCGCAAGCGGAGAGCCTCGGCGTGCATGTCGCGCGCACCCGCCTGCTCGCGTTGTTCGGCACCGCGCTGGGCGTCGGCGCGGCGACGGCGGTGGCGGGCGCGATCGGCTTCGTCGGGCTGGTCGCGCCGCATCTGGTGCGCGCGCTGGTCGGCCATCGCCCCGGCAAGGTGCTGGTGCCCGCGACGCTGACGGGCGCGATCATCGTCGTCGCGGCCGATATCGGTACGCGGCTGTTCCATTTCCAGGCGGGGCCGGAACTGAGGCTCGGCGTGCTGATCAGCCTGATCGGCGCGCCCTTCTTCCTGTGGCTGGTGCTGCACCTCAAGCGGACGGCGCCATGATCGACCTGACGCTCGACACCATCCGCCTCGCGCGCGGCGGCCGCGCCGTGCTGAACGGCGTCTCGGCGCGCTTCTGCGCCGGCCGGCTGACCGCGCTGATCGGACCCAACGGCGCCGGCAAATCGAGCCTGCTGGCGGTCGCCGCCGGCCTGCTCGCGCCCGATACCGGGGAGGTGTGGTTGGGCCGCGAACCGCTCGCCGCGATCGGCCGCAAGGCGCTGGCGCGGCGCCGCGCCTATTTGCCGCAATCCCCGCGCGCCGACTGGCCGATCAGCGTCGAGCGGGTGGTCGCGCTGGGGCTGACCGCGCACCTGCCCGCGTTCGGCAATCTGCCGGCGCATCTGCATGAGGCGATCGAGCAGGCGCTCGCCGATCATGATCTGCTGGCCTTGCGCGATCGCCCCGCGACCAGCCTGTCCGGCGGAGAGCTTGCCCGCGCGATGCTGGCGCGTGCGACCGTCGCCGATCCCGAACTGCTGATCGTCGACGAGCCGACCGCCGGGCTGGACCCGCGTCACGCGATCGACGCGGCGTTGCGCCTGCGCTCGCGGGCCGATGCGGGGCGGACAGTGGTGATGGCGATCCACGACCTCGACCTCGCGCTGCGCGTCGCCGACGATGTCGTGGCGCTGCGCGATGGCGCGGTGCTCGCGGCCGGACCGGTCGCCGAGGTGATGACCGAGCCGCTGCTCGAACGGTTGTTCGACGTGAAGGCCCGCATCGCTCGCGACGGCGAGGGAGCCTCGATACGGTTGGCCTAAGCTGAAAGAACAGGGTTAAATTCCGGTAAGAAAAGCCATCGTCCGACTTTTGTCGGGCTGTTTTGCGTATTTTACATGGAACAGATTGCTCCACAGGAAGTGGAGTTCAATCTGTATGGAACCGGTTCGAGTATTCACGATCGATGATTCCGGCGTCGTCACGAGTGTGATCAGCCGAATTGTCGAGATGAGCCAGCATTGCGTGCTGGTCGGCGCCACCGCTGACGTCGAAAGTGCGCGTGATCAGATCGCGGCGCTGCAGCCCGATGTCGTCACGCTGGACCTGTCGCTGCCCGGTTATGACGGCATCCAGTATCTCGACGAGCTTGGCTGCACGGTGCACCCGGCGATCGTCATCGTCTCCGCCGCTACCCATCCCGGTTCGCCCGAGACGTTGCGCGCGCTCGCCCACGGCGCGGACGCCTGCTTCGACAAGGGGCGGATCGTGGCCGATGCCGAGCTGTTCGTCCGCACGTTGCTGATCACTGGCCAGCGCCATCGCACGCAGACGCCCGCATCGCCGCGTCGCGCGCTCCGCGCCTAGCTGTTGACGGAAAGGACCAGCTTCGGGTCCGGTATATCGTCCGCCTCGTGGCCCGCGATCGGCAGCACGGCGGTGCCGATCGCGAAGAATTCGATGACGTGGGGCGACCAGTTGTGGCTGCCTTCGTGCAGGTCCGCGCCGACGACGCCCTCGGCGCCGGCCTGGCTGGCCTCGGTCTGCATCCGCTCCATCGCGATCTCGCGCGCTTCGTAGAGGGCGAGGGAGAAGTTGGCCAGCTCGACATTCTGACCGATGCTGGAGATCGCCGCGATCGGCCCGCGCCGGGCGACGTGATAGACGCAACTGCCCATCACCATCTCCAGCGGGCGGTATCCGGCGGCCAGCAGCGTCCAGAAATCCTGGCCCGACAGCGCCGAGGTGAAGGGCTGGCCGTTCGGCCCCTTGAAGCCCTGATGGCCCTTGGCGTGGACGACACCGGTGCCGATCGCCACGAATTCGAGGATCTTGTCGTCCCATTCGAGGCGCTTCACGGTCAGCCGCACGCCGACGATGCCGTCCGCGCCCATCTGCTGGGCCTCCTCGCGCATCCGCTCCATGGCGAGCGCGCGCGCCTCGTACATGGCGGTGGAGAGCACATCCAGTTCCATGTTCGATCCCCACGAGGCGAACTGGAATCCGAGATGATAGATGCACGAGCCCACGCACAGGCCGACCGGCTCGAACCCCGCCTTACGCACCAGCAGGAACTCGTTGACCGAGAAATCCGAGGTGAAGATGCCGTCGGGATGCCCCTGACTACGCAGGCCCG
>BACX01000671.1 GCA_000333335.1 Sphingomonas-like bacterium B12
GGGGGGCAACAGCTCGATGTTAGGAGGCGCGACGCCCGCAGGGCCTGCTAAGGGGCGCGCGCTGCTCGTTTCGATGCGGCGGATGCGCGCGATCCGATCGGTCTCGCCGGCCGACAATGCGGTGGTTGCCGAGGCCGGGGTCGTGCTCGCCGATCTGCACGACGCGGTGGAGACGCAGGGCCGCCGCTTCCCGCTGTCGCTCGCGGCCAAGGGCAATGCGACCGTCGGCGGGCTGGTCTCCACCAATGCGGGGGGCACGCAGGTGCTGCGCTTCGGGCCGATGCGCTCGCTGGTGCTGGGGCTGGAGGCGGTCCTGCCCGACGGATCGCTGCTCCACGGCCTCGCGCCGCTGCGCAAGGACAATCGTGGCTATGATCTCAAGCAACTCCTGATCGGTGGGGAAGGGACGCTCGGACTGATCACCGCTGCGACGTTGCGGCTCGTGCCGGCGTTCGAGGCGCGCGCGGTCGGCTGGATCGGCCTGCGGTCGGCGGAGGATGCGCTCACGCTGCTGCGGCGGCTGGAAGACCGGCTGGGCGAGGCGGTCGAGAGTTTCGAGCTGGTGCCGGCGGAAGGGCTGGCGCTGGTGCTGCGTCATATTCCGGATACGCGCGCGCCGCTGGCGGAAGGCTGGACGTGGAACGTGCTCGTCGAGGCGGTGGGCGGCGGCGACATCGGCGAGCGCCTGCAGAACGAACTGATGGCTGCTATCGAGCAGGGCCTTGCCGGCGACGCCACCATCGCCGCCAGCGAGGCGCAGGCGGACGCGCTGTGGAAGCTGCGCGAGAGCCTGTCCGAGGCCGAGGCGCGCGACGGCATGGCTGCCAAGCACGACATCGCGGTGCCGATCGCCGACATGCCCGGTTTCATGGCGCGGGCGGGCGCGGCGGTGGTGGCGCGCTTCCCGGGCGTGCGCCCGATCGCCTTCGGCCACCTCGGCGACGGCAACGTCCATTTCAACGTCCGCGCACCGGAGGGTGGCGACGACAAGGCCTGGTTCAAGGCGCAGGCGGCGGCCGTCTCGCGCTTCGTCCACGGTCTCGTCACCGAATCGGGCGGAACCATGTCGGCCGAGCACGGCATCGGCCGGTTCAAGCGCGCGGACTTCGCGGCGCTGGCCGATCCCGCCCGCCTCGCGGCGATGCGCGCGATCAAGGCCGCGCTCGATCCGGCCGGAATCATGAACCCCGGAGCCTTGCTGCCGCTTGCAGAAGACGCCCCCGGCCAATAGACGACGGTGCTTCGTCGGGGCGGGGGGCCGTACCGACCGGATTTTGTCAGGAGTATGATGTCATGGCGAGCGCACCCCAGCAGGGCCTGCCGCTTTTCTACAACGATCTGATCCCGATCTCGAACCAGCAGCACGCCGACTGGAAGCTGCGCGCGGTCGAGGGCGCGAGCTTCCTTAAGACCGCGCACGCCGTGCCGCTGCTGGTCGAGGAGTTTATTCAGGCGAGCCGTTTCTATCCGATCGTGTTCTCGCTGGGTGACGATCCGGTGCCGCTCGCGCTGATGGGCCTGAACGAAGGCGTCAACGCCGTGGTCGACGATCGCGGCATGTTCCCGGATGAATGGTATGTGCCGGCCTACGTCCGCCGCTATCCCTTCCTGCTTGCCCGCCTGCGCCCGGATAGCGACGACCTGTCGCTCTGCGTCGATCCCACCTCCGACGTGATCGGCGAGTTCGACGACGGCGAGCCGGTGTTCCAGGACGGCGCGCCGAGCGAGCGCACCAAGGCCATCCTGCAGTTTTGCGAGCAGGTCGAACAGGCGAGCGCGCTGACCAATTCCTTCTTTGCGGACATCAAGGAGCAGAAGCTGCTGACCGACGGTGAATTCACCGCGCAGCCGACCGGCGCTCCGCAGCCGTACGTCTATCGCGGTTTCCAGATCATCTCGGAAGATGCGGTGAAGAACCTGCGTGGCGACGTCGCCCGCAAGTGGCTGCAGAGCGGGCTGATGCCGCTGATCTACGCGCACCTCTTCTCTCTGCAGCGCATGGCCGATATCTTTGGCCGCCAGGCGCAGCGCGGCCAGTTGCCGCCGCCCAACGGAACGATGCTCGGCTGACGACGCCATGAGAGGGGAATAGGATATGGGGACTGCGTTCTACGTCGGCGGGGCGACCCGCTATACGCGCGTGGCCATCGCGCTGCACTGGACGATCGCGGTCCTCATCATCCTCAACCTCGGTATCGGCCTGTTCGGGGATTCGCTCCCGGCCGGCGCGTTCGGCGTTCACAAGTCGATCGGCATGACGGTGCTGCTGCTCTCTGTGATCCGCCTCGTCTGGCGCTTCACGCACCGGCCGCCGCCGCTGCCCGCCACCGTCAAGCGTTGGGAGAAGGGGCTGGCGCATACCGTGCACTGGCTGCTCTACGCGCTGATGATCCTGATCCCGCTGTCCGGCTGGGTGTTCACCTCGGCCAGCCCCAAGCGTTACCCACTGACCTTCTTCGGCCTCTTCCCGCTGCCCATGTTCCCGGTGGCGCAGGACAAGCAGGTTAGCCACATGGTGGCCGAGCGGCACGAGCAGCTCGCCTGGCTGATGATCGCGCTGCTAGTGCTGCATCTCGGCGCGGCGCTGAAGCACCGTTTCGTCGATCGCGACCGCACGCTCAATCGTATTGCGCCGGGCATCGGGCCGGCCTGAGTCAAGCATTTTATCGGCCGAACTACACATTTAGTCGAAGCCGTGATTTTTTTGCATCGAATCCCTTGAACAAAATCCGCGCTCGCCTATTTTACCAATGCGTGATCACGCCCCCCTTCGTGATCCGCGTGACGCACCTTCGGGTGCGTTCCTCCCTGAACCTTGGCCGCTCCGCGTGTAAACGCGGGGCGGTTTTTTTATCTGGCAGATACCTATTCGGCCGCGAGCATATGGCCGGGCGCCTCATCCTCCAGCGCGGCGGCGATCGTGGCGATCAGGCGGCGCACGCGGGCGAGGCCGTCGGTCGGCGTGCGCAGCAGCGCATCGAGATAGAGGCTGCGATCCACCTCGATCTGGATCGCGTGCCGGCTGGCACGAGGCGCCCCGTGGCGATCGAGCGTGTGTCCGCCGGCATAGGGATGGTTGCGCGCCACCGTGACACCCGCTCGCTTGGCGGCATCGATCGCGGCGGACACGAAGCGCGGCTCGGCCGTC
>BACX01000670.1 GCA_000333335.1 Sphingomonas-like bacterium B12
ACATCGAGAGCTATTGGTCGCCGACCGAGAAAGCACAGGCGCAGCGAATGCTGCCCCGATCGATCGTCGGTTCGCCCGAAACCGTGCGTGACGGCATTCAGGCCCTTCTGTCAGAAACTTCGGCCGACGAACTCATGATCGTGTCCGACGTTTACGATCTTGCTGCACGCAAACGGTCGCTTGAGATCATTGCTCAGGTTGCGTCGAGCGCACTCGGAGCAACCGCCCAACCCGCCTGCTAAACGAGCGTGAATCGCGAGCAGAATAGACGCCGCATCGAGTGGCCCGGATTCTAAAGCGAGATGCCTTCGTAACCACGTCCATTTGATGCGAGGCGAAGCTGGCGGCATAGGCCAACCCGGCCGAGAACTCGGTTCGGACCCTCAAGAGCCGGGTTCGACGGGGCTCGACCGAATTGGCAGCGCCGGCGTCCTGAACCTGGATCGAAGCCGCATTGCGCAGGCCCGTCTCTTGCCCTGGCCTGATAAGGGAAACCAAAATCGACGTGGAAGTGATCTCGTAATCTCCCCGCCCCGCATGGGCGGTTCGGGTCACGTGCGTCAACGTGGTGGTATTCCGAGTGCGGTCCCGGGCCGCATCGATCGGTCTTCTTTGGGTGGTGGTGTAGGCGGCCTCTCATGGCAGCGGCTTCATGATGCAGTAGCGCCAGAAGTCAGATGAGAGGAGAATATTTCGCGCCTATCGGTCCCCGCGCCGCGCCTCGAGCCCGCGTTCCCAAGCCAGCGCGTGCGCGACGATGGTATCAAGCTGGCCGTAGCGCGGTTGCCAGCCGAACGCTTCAAGGATCGCCTCGTTGCCAGCGATCAGCGCGTCCGGATCGCCGGCGCGGCGCCCCTCCATGCGACGCTCGATCGGCAGGCCGCTGACCTTCTCCACAGCATTGAGCACCTCCAGCACCGAGAAGCCGCGCCCATATCCGCAATTGAGCGTGAGACTGCGCTCCGGTTCGGCGATCAGCGCTTCCAGTGCCAGCACGTGCGCGGCCGCAAGATCGGTGACATGGATATAGTCGCGCACTCCGGTGCCGTCGGGCGTGGCGAAGTCCGTCCCGAATACCGAGACGTGGCTGCGTTTGCCGAGCGCCGCCTCGGTCGCGACCTTG
>BACX01000669.1 GCA_000333335.1 Sphingomonas-like bacterium B12
GCATCCAGCGGTCGAGAGCTTGGCTTTGCGGACGAGTGCTACACCCGCCGCCTCGTCGGCCTCCGTGCCCAGACCGACATACCAGCGGATGATGGCGGTGCCGATGTCAGCGGGTATTCGTTCGCGATTGCCGTCGGTCCCGGCGTGAAGCTTGTCCACGAGCCACATCGCGCAAGACTAGCACGCGAAATCGAAAGAGGAATGGTCGAACAGGCGCGAAGAGGTGCCGATAAGGACGGTCGACAGCGCGCTCGACGATGGGTCAGGCGGGCGCGGGCAGCTCAGACGCGAGCATGATGGTGAGGATCCGGCGCGTCACCTTCGGATCGGATGGGTCGCCCGATGGCTTCAGCGCCGTGGCATCACGATATTCGATCTCGAAGGCAAGCGGCTCGCCGAGATAGGCGAACGCGCCACGGCGACGTTCCGCCCGATCGGCCTGCGTACCGATAAAGCCGGTCGTGGCCGCGGCCAACCGGAGCAACTGCTGCTGTCCCATGACGACGGCGGCGATCCGGCGCGGTGTGTCGCGATCGATCAGGCGCATGACGCCGCCGGTGAAGAGAGCATGGCCGTGCGAGGCGGGATCGCGGCGCAACTGGTCGTTGAGAGCGGCGATCCGCTCGGTGCGGGTGACGGGCGAAAGGATGGCAGGCATCGGACGGCTCCAGATGGGACGCGGCCGATCCTGACCGCGCCCATCGCCCTCCCCCTCCCTCCGGGCTGGGCCGCGCGAGCGGCAAACCGCAGCGCATGGACAAGCCCGGCATCGCGATCGAAGCGGCACGCTCTCCGCCGATCAGCGGCAGCGCCTTACCGGAGGGGGGAAGCGGTCCGGGATGGCGGGCCACGACGCGGCGGGCGGGTCCCAAGCATCGGCTCCCGCCATTCCGGGCCGCTGGCGCGGGGGGAACCGTAGGGTGCCCCCCGCAAAGGCGCGCACGCGCGCCTGGCCGGTGCCGGGGTCGATCCCCGGCGTCGGCCAATGCGGCGGAGCGGTGGGCTAACCGGCGGGCGGAGCGATGCCCGCCGGTTGCGCTCTATCGCGTCACGCCATCGCGCGCGCCGCTTTGTGCCGTCCGAAATGTCCGGCGCGCTTGGCGGCGCGGATCGCCTCGATCCCTTCGACGTCCTCGCGCTGGTCGGATGCCCTGAAGGCGTGGGTCGGCACGCGCTTGTCCTTCAACAGGTCGAGCAGATTGTGCTGGATGCCGGAGCCTTCGCAGACGATCGCCTCGACGATGGGCAGGTCGGCCATGCGTCGATTGCGGTTCCACCCGTCGCCTTTGCCTTCCGGCGTGAACAGGACGACGAACACGCCGTTTTCGGCCGCCCATTTCGCCGCGATCAGGTCGGCGCCCATTCTTTGGCCGGTGGTGAGCAGCGACATATGCGGCACGCGCGCCTTGATCATGTCGAGCCGGTCCCAGATCATCCGCCAGTCGCTCCACACCTGCGGGCCGGAGAAGGCGACGAGCGGCCCTTCCGGCTTGTAGCGCTCGCGCGCCTCTAGACGGCGTTCGCGCAGGAAGTCGCGGGCCGATACCTGACTGGCGGTGGAGACGGGCGAAACCTTGCTGCCCTTGGCGGCGCTCCACGGATAGCCGGTCTCGGCGTGATACATGGCGGCGGCGTAATCGCGCATACATTCGATGGCGCGCGCTTGACCCTGCACCGTCTGGCAACGAAGCTGCAACTCCTCGACATTGCTGTTCCAGACTTCGCTCGCGTCGGGATCGCGGACCATCTCGCCAAGTTCGGACGCCAGCCGGTCCTCTTCGCGGGCCAGCTTCTGCGCCTCGTAGTGAAAGGAATTGACGATTCCCCATGCGATCGCCTTCGCGGACGTCTCCACCATCGTATCGCGGAAGAGGTCGAAGAGGGTCGAGACGATCGCAGCGCAATCATGCTGCGCCTGTAGCGGCTCGGGCATTCCCACTTCCTGCGGGTCGCGTTCGCCCTCGACGATAGCGAGCGGAATGGGATCGCCGAAAGCGGCCTGAAACTCGCTCGTCGCGGTCGCATCGCGGTAGATGTCGGCAAGCGGCCGATCGCGCGGATCGCGGGTGACGCTCTGGATGTCGTCCAGTGCGTCGCAATCGTCGCCGATACGGTGGCCGACGGCTTGGGCCATGTCGGCGAAGCTGCTAAAGCTCTTGTAGGTCGGTGCCTTGCTCATGGTTCTAGCCCCTTGACGTGGGAAATCGGCTGAGGGTCGGGGGAAGCGCTCCTAACGCTCCCCCCGCCCGTCGCGGATCAGAACGGGATGGTTTCATCCACCAGCTTTCCGTTCTCGGTGGCGTTGCCTTCGAAGCTGCTGCTGCGCGCACGCCCACGACGCGGACGGCTCGGCTGCTCGGGCTCGTCGAAAGCGCCCGCTCCCATGCCGCCTTCTTCGCCACCCTCGGCCGTATCGCCGAAATCGTCATCCATGCGGCGGCGACGGCGGCGGTTCCACACGGCGTTGAAGCCGTCATCCTCGGTCGCGAACAATGCGACGGGCAGCGCCCGCGTGAAGCTCGGGTCGTCCACCTGTCCCTGATAGAAGACCTCGCCGGTCCGGTTCGATGCCGCGCGCCACAGGGCGCCGATCTGGACCCAGCGTTTTGCCGGGTTCAGGCTCATCACCTGAAAGGCCGGGGCGTTTACGTTGTCACTCTGCACCGGCTTCAACCCCAAGCGGGGCAGATTGATCTCGGCCGTCGCGATGCTGCCGAAATAGTTGCCGTCAATCTTCTTGAAAGAACCGATCTGCATTTTTCCTACTCCAAGATATTCGAGGCGTTTCCTCTGTCTCTAGGGGCCATTCCCTTTCGACATCTCCTTTTTACTCTCTCTCCTCTATTTCCCATAGTTGATTGATTTCTTGACAGATTTTCATCGTACCTGGTGAGTCCGAGCGGAAATCTTCGCGAAGCGAAATCCAATCGAAGGTGCATTGGCCGCCCCTGCGGCCAATTCCCTTGTCAGCTGCGTCGTCAGGCGCGGCCCGGCCCCCTTCCCATCGCACCCGGAGCCGTCCTCGCAGGGTCCCAAGGCGCGGGCCTGTTCGCCGGGGGCAACAGAAATGACGGAGGCTCCGCCGCGAAGCGGTGGAAACCGTAGGGCCGCGGCCACGCGGCCCGGTATTTCTGTTGAGGCGGCTTCCCCCTCAAACAGACGCATCGGCCGCTTGGCGGCCGATTCCGGCCCAAGCCGCCGACCCCGGCGGGCAGGGCTGCAACGCCGGGACACTGGGAGACGGCGAAGGATGCGATGGGAAGGAGGGCCTGAAAGACGCCATCGCGCGGCACGCGCGATTCCTCATGCTGCACGACCTCTCCGCGCACGCCGCGGGGGGTGGACGCAAACTGAGATATATCCGGGAACCTGCGGAAGGGATCGTCACCGACAGGCGGAGACCCGCTCGCCGGGGCTCCGGCCGGCGTCAGCCGGCTAGAGCCCGGTCCCGGCCACCGGCCGGGATCCGCCTCCCCTCGCCCGCCTGGCGCACCGACCAGCCCCGAAGCGCATGTCCACCGACTTGATGCCTCGTTCCCCCTGTGTTCTAAGGACTGGGCTAGAACCATGAGGCAAGGAAGATCGCTTGTGACCGATCTGTCGATGAAGGCTCTCCTGGAGCCTTATGACTGGAATTTGCCGCTGCAGGACGCTCTCGACGATCCGTCGAACAGTTCCGACCGGCGCGCGCTCGCCGCCGCCGCCATGCGGCAGGATCTCGACGACGGTTATTATGCCGCCACCGAAGTGCTCGACGCATTCAGGGCGCTCGAACACGACATCGCATCCGGTGTCGGCCCGTTCAACCTGAGCGAGGGCGAGGATCGGGTGAAGCATATCCTCGAAGGCGAAGGCGACGATTATCAGCGCCGGCTCTATTTCCTTCTGGCCGAACGCCCGGTCGCGGATGCGGTCCAGGATCTCGAATGGCTGGTCGCGCTCATGAAGGAGCGCGCAGGCATGTTTCGCACACTGCGCCAGGCGGGCGCACGCATGGCCTCGCTGCCCGGCGAGGACCGGGCCGGAGAGGATGATCCGATCGGCTGCCGGCCCTTCGGATATTGATATGGCGCCCGTCGGTCGCCGGCCTGCACCGGTCTAGTTCGGCGGGAGTGCGGCCGCGAAATCGCGAGCACCATGCAGGATGCGATCGATCCGGATGACGGTGTCGCCGACGAGTAGAAGATCACGTAATTACCGTGGGGCTTGGACCGAAGCCCGGCGCGGATCTCCGACCGATCCGCGACGGATTGGGGGAAATCCAGAAGCTTCGCGCAGGCTGCCTCGAGTTCATCGACAAAGGTCAGGGCTCTGGGCGGATTGTCACGGGCTATGGAACTGGCAATGGCAGTGAGGTCGGCGTCGGCCGCCGGCGAAAGTTCGAGCCGCATCAGCTCTCGAGCTTGCCCGAAGCGATGTCGGCGATCCGCTGACGCGCATTGGCGAAGGCGCGCTCGGCGGGGATGCCCGGCCCGCTGGCCGCTCCATGTTCGATCTCCGCGCGGAGCGCCTCGAGACGCGCCTGCCGCATCGCCACCTGCTCCTCGAGCAGCCTGAGGCTGTCGCGCACGACCTCGCTCGCCGAGGCGTAGCGTCCGGCGTTCACCTGTTGCTTGATGAAGCCCTCGAAATGGGCGCCCAGGGTGAAACTGGATGGCATGGCAGCAACTCCTCTTCGGCCCCGACTATCACTTTATGATATTGGTGGACAGGGCGGCAGAGAACAGGTCGTGGCCGCTCCGGATCACGTCAACCGGTGCGCCCGGCTGCGATGGCAAGATCGAAATCGGCATCGGCCTGGGCAAGCGCCTGGCGCGCCCGCTCCAGCGCGACATGCGCGCGGACGATGGCTATTGCACCGGACCGATTAGCCGCCTGACCAATCCAAACATCGCAGAAGCGCGCCACAAACCGACGGGTCGGGTAGCCGCAGTGCTCGGGCGTCACACTGTAGCGTTTGTCGCGGAATGGTCGCGAGGATGCCTGACGGGACATGAGCTGCTCCTTGTCGCTCGGTGGACATCAAGATGAGGGCGCCGAAATGGCGGTCGGCGTCCGCTTCGTTTCGGTCATCGCGGACAGAGCGAGGATTGCGTCCCAAGCAATCGACCAAGGCGCGGCCGCAATGCGCTTCCCCGATCGATATGCTATGGCGTGAAGCCGCCGTCGGGGGACATCATGGTCGGGACAAGCACCGGAAATCCGTTCGCAGACGCATTCCTTGATATGGCGCGGGCCTGGATGCCGGTCGGCATCGCGGCGCCCAACACGCTCACCCAATCGATCCTGCCGGGCTGGTCGCTGATCAGCGTCAACGAGACCAACTCGGCGTCGCCCGATACCGAGCGCGCGATCGTCGCCAAGGCGAGCTATGGCCGGCAGATCGGCCGCCTGCTCGATGCCGTCGAGGAATTGATCGAAGAGCGCCCGGAGGGCGCGCCCAGGAAGAAGGCCTTCACCGAACTCGATAAGCTCGCGGCGAAGGTTGCGCACACCAAGCGAGAGGCGGCCAAGGCCCGGCTCGACCAGCTGCGCGCCGATCTCGCGTTGCTGAAAGAGCATGAGCCGGCGGAATATGATCGCCAGCGTGCGGCGTTGAAGACAATTCTCGATTAGTCCGGGGTCGGCGTGCGCTTCGCCTTCCAGCCGCTCAGGCGACATGCGCCAGCAGGCAGGATATATCGCGCGGCCGTTGGCTCGTCACCCGGAAGGGCTGGAGCAGATTGCCGGTCCGCACGATGAAGTGGTCGCGGCCCGACGCCGCCCGCGCGCTGATCGCGACACGATAGGCCGCGTCGAAGCCGTTCAGCCGGCTCCGGCGCGCCGAGAAGGCGGGCGCATTGTCTTCGATCGTCATGAACTGTCCTTTCGTGAAGTGGATATCGGCACGTCCGCGGACCGGATGGTCATCGACACATCGGGAACCGAGCGCCCGAGGACGGCGGCTATGCCGCCTCGCGCAATTCGGTCTCCGGGGCGTCGCCTGCGCTTGAATCCGCGTCCGCTTGCGTGCCGGCCTCGAACTCGCCCTTGCTGGTGGCGAGATCGGCTTCGAGCGCGGCCAGTTCCTGCAGCTTGTCGTCGAGCAGCGCCGTGTCGGGGAAGTCCTGCCCCACGCGCGCCTCAAAGGCCGGCAGGCGCCGCTCGTCCGCTTCCAGGGCAGCGCGGACGCCGGCGAGTTCGATGTCGAGATTGCGGATTGACCCTTCGATCCGGCCGATCAGGCTGTTCCACCGCGTCTTGTCGCTGATCTCGAAGCCGCGTTGCTCGCCATGGTGGAGGATGGCGATCCCGGTCTCGATCGCGCGATGCCGGTCGTCGTCCATGACCTCGTCGACAGAGAGTTCGAGGTCGAAGCCATAATAAGTGCCGAGGCGCTGGCGGGCGACCTGCCCCCGTCGACGCGCCTGCGCGGCCAACGCCAGAATGCGTTCGCCCACCGCCTTGCGGTCGGTGATGATCGAGCCGTCGCCGGGGTCGAAGATGGCTTCGCCCTCGCGCCGCGGCAGGCGCTTCGCGATGTCGGCCTCGAGCGCGGCGATCTTCCGGTGCGCCGCCGAGATCGCGTCCGTCGTCCGCCGGATAGTCTTGCGGATATTATACTGGTCGTCGACATGGGCGTCGCGCAGCCGGAGCAGCCTCGCCACTTCGGCATCGAGCCCGGCCTTGCGCATCAGCCGGTCGTCGCCCGACGCCAGTGCCTTGGCGAGCGCGAACTGGTTCACGTTCGAGCCGACATCCTCGATCCGGCGGATCGAGCGGTCGCCCGACATGGCCATGGCGATGAAGCGCGCCTTGCGCTCCAGCATCTGCCAGTTGGTGGCGTCCATCGAGCCGCTGGTCGCGTAGCCATAGAGTTCGATCTCGTCATTCTGGTTGCCCTGGCGCTCGATCCGGCCCTCACGCTGCTCGATGTCCGACGGGATCCAGGGGACGTCGAGATGGTGGAGTGCCTTCAGGCGCTGCTGGGCATTGACGCCGGTGCCCATCGTCGCGGTCGACCCGATCAGGATGCGCTTGGCGCCCCGATTGAGGTCGGCGAACAGCCGCTGCTTGGCGCTGTTCTTCTTGTAATGCTGCATGAAGGCGATCTGGTCGGCGGGGACGCCCATCCCGATCAGCTGCTCGCGGATCCAGACATAGGCCGAGAAACCACGCGTCTCGAGCGCCGCCTCGGTGCCGAGATCGGAGAAGACCATCTGCACAGCGCCGGGCAGCGGATAGGGCCGGCCGGTCTCGGGATCGGTGTAGCGAAGGTCGGCGGTCTCACGCCAGATGCGATGGACGTTGTCGATGAGCAGGTTGAGCTTGTTGCCTTCCTCGTTGCCGACTTGCTGGTCGACGAAGCGGAGATCAATCGCGGAGTGGCGGCCGTCGGTGATCACCGAGAGCAGGATGTCGTCACCCTTTTGCGGGCGTCCGCTTCGATTCTCGATCGCCTGGATGCGCTTGGCGAGCACGCGCTGATAGGACTTGAAGGGCGCGCCCGACTTGGCGACGACGATCTTGCGCTTGCCGCCGCGCACTTCCGGCAGCTTCACATATTGGCGCAGATCGTCCTTGAGCACGACGTCGGCAATGGTGCGGTACATCGCCATCAGGTCGGCGACGTTGACGAACTCGCAGAAGCGGGTGACCGGCTTGTAGCTGCCACTCGGCTGCAGTTCGAGTTCGGTGCGCGTGTCGCCGAAATTGGCCGCCCAGGCGTCGAACTCGTGCATCCCCTTTGCGGCCAGCTCGTCGGGCTGCATGAAACGCTGGAGCGTGTACATTTCGCCCAGCGTGTTGGTGATCGGCGTGCCCGAAGCGAGAACCAACTCGCGGCCCGGATTGATCCCGGCGAGGTAGCGGCCCTTCACGTAGAGATCCCAGGCGCGCTGAGAGCCTTCGGGATCGACACCCTTCAGGTCGCCGAGATTGGTCGCGAAGGTGAGTTTGCGGAACTGCTGCGCCTCGTCGACCAGCATCTGATCGATGCCGATCTCGCCGATGTGAAGGAGATCGTCCTTGCGTGCCGCCAGATTCTCGAGGCGCCGCCTGAGGCCCTCCTTCAGCCGCTCGACGCGCTTGCGCGACACCCGATCGTCACTGTCGATGCCCGATATCAGCACCTCGTAGCTCGCGAGCTGCTCCTCGATGAGCGAACGCTCGAACGACGCCGGCGCGGGGATGAACCTGAAAGCGTCGTGGGTGATGATGATCGCGTCCCAATTGCCGGTCGCGGCTCGGCCGAGGAAGCGCTGGCGCTTTTCGCGCACGAAGTTGGTGTCGTCGGCGACGAGGATGCGCGCGGTGGGATAGAGCATCAGGAACTCGCGCGCGATCTGGGCCAGGCAGTGGTTCGGCACCGCGATCATCGGTTTGTTGACAAGGCCGAGCCGGCGCTGCTCCATCACCGCCGCGCACAGGCTGAAGGTCTTGCCGGCGCCGACCGAGTGGGCGACGTAGGTCGTGCCCGCCGCGATGATCCGCCAGACGACGCGCTTCTGATGGTCGCGCATCTGGATCGTGGTCGAGGCGCCCGGCAGTTTCAGGTGGCGGCCGTTGAAGGCGCGCGGGACGAGGTTATTGAAGGCGTCGTTGTAGATGCGGACCAGCCGGTCGGCGCGCTCGCTGTCTGTCCAGACCCAGGTCTCGAACGTCGACTTGATCGCCGCGAGCTTCTCCTTGGCAGCCTCCGTATCGGTGGTGTTGAGCTCGCGGCGCTCCGATCCGTCGATGTCCCGGATGGTGTCGTAGATCTTGGGGATGCTGGAGTTGAGCGCGTCCTCGATGAGGTCGGCGGCACCGCGGCGGGGCGTGCCCCAGACCGAGGACGAGCCGACGTGGCCGATGAACGGCACCTTGTCGACCGTCCAGCTCGCCACGGCGATGGTGTGGTGGATGCTGGTTGTGACCTCCATCGTCTCGGCGATGAACGCCTCGATCACATCGGTCGGGATCCACGGCGCGCCGAGCCGCGCGGTGATCTCGCTCGGCTTCAGGTCGACCGGCTGGACCGCTTCCAATGCGGAGACGACGCCGGCAAAGCGCGGATCGGCCCCTTCCTTCTCGCGCGCGAGCGCGAGCTTGGTGCGGACCGGACCGGAGAGCGCTTCGTCGGCCGGCACCCAATGATCGAAATGCGGAGTGGAGCGGACCGGGTCGAGATAGATGTCGTCTGTGAGATCAGCGATCGCGTCCGCTTCGCTGCAGCCGAGCAAGTCGGCGATGAGCGGCAGGTCGACCCGTCCCCGATCGTGGAGCGAGACGGCGAGCGCGTCTTGGGCGGCGTGGATGTCGTGCGCGACCGGCGGTTTGACCACGCGCTCGGTAAAGATCGCGCCGGGCGTGCCGGTATCGGTCTTCTCGTCATAGGCTTCGATCGAGGCGACCAGCCAGACGTCGGGATCGTCGAGGAAGGGCTGGAGGTTGGGCCGGCGCTGATATTCCTTCTCGGAGCCCGTATCGGGATCGACGCGCGTATTGGTGACGGTGTGGTTGATCGGCCCCTGCTTCTTCGCGAACTGGCGATAGTGCGTGAGCAATGTCTGCTGGAGCTGGGCATAGGGCTCGTCGTTGAGCTGGGCGCGCAGGATCGCGCGGACGGTATCGCGGATCGGGATGAGGCCGCGGATGATTGCGGCATGCTTGGGGAACAGGCCGGTGCCGCCCCGGCCTTCCTTCACCTCGATGACGGCGGGCCGTCCGTCGATGATCTGGTGGAGCACGCCACCGGAGAGCAGGTAGCTGCCCTCCTTATACTCGGCCTCCTCGGCGGCGGTGCCGACGCGGATGTCGAGCGAGACGTCGAGGCTCTCGCGCAGCGATGTGGTGCGCTCGATCGGGTGGTGGATGCCTTCGTGTTCGGCAGCGATCGCGAGGAGCTTTGCGTAGAACGCGGACTTGAGATCGACGCCGGGGGACGCGGCGCAGCTATACTCCATGCCGAATGGCCCGCTGCGCCATTCGTGGCTCCCGAGCACGTGATTGGGATGGTCTAGGAAATAGCGATTGATGCGGAGCGGGCCGGCGCCCTCGTCGCTGTCGGGAACGTCACCGACCTCGATCCACTCGGGCACGAGCGGCACATGGTCTGGCGTGCGCTTGCTGAAGAGGAGAACGTCGACGACGACGTCGGTGCCGGCATCGTCCTTCATCGCCTTGGCCGGCAGGCGGACCGCGCCGAGGAAATCGGCCATGCTGTCGATCTGCCGGCGGGCAACGGGATCGCTCTTGTCGAGCGTGTAGCGCGAGATCACGAACAGCGCGATGCCGCCCGGCCGAAGCTGGTCGAGCGATTTCGCGATGAAGTAATCGTGGAGCGACAGGCCGAGGCGCCCGAGCGGGGTGCGGTCGCGGATGGAGAGGTTCGAGAAGGGCGGGTTGCCGATCGCGAGGTCGAAATCGTGGGGGAGCCGCGCCTTGTCGAAGTCGATGCAGCGGATGACCTGGTTGGGATAGAGGGCTTGCGCCACCCGCGCGGTGACCGGGTCGTTCTCGATACCGACGAACAGGGTGTCGTCGGAGAGGCCGTCGGGCCGCAGCCCCATGAACAGGCCGCTGCCGCATCCGGGCTCGAGGATCTGGCCGCCGGCGAAACCGAGCCGCTGGGCGGCCGCCCACATGGCGCGCACGATATATTCGGGCGTGTAATGGGCATATTGCGTGGCGCGCTTGAGCGACTGCAGTTCGGCCTCGCTGGTTTCGGCGATCAGCGCCGCGCCGAGATCCGCCCAGCCGGCACGGAATCCGCCCGAACGATCGGCGAAAATGCCGTTCGCCAGTTCCGATGCGCCGAAGCCGACGAATTTCGCGATTGCCGTCTGCTCGTCGGGCGTCGCCGGCCTCGCCTCGCGATCGATCCGATTGAGCAACCGGATCGCCTCGATATTGTCGCTGGCGCGGCCCCGCCACGAAAGCGCGAGCATGCGGCCATCCGCAAACGAGAAGTCGCGCGCCGGTGGCGAGGGCACGCGGGCGGCGTCCGCCTCGACTATGGCGATGGGCTGATGCCCGCTTCCGACGACGGCGACGTTCGCGGCAGGTGCCGCTAAAGCATCGAAATCAAGGCTGAGCTGGAGAGGCGCGGCACGGACCGGCCTGGTCCCGCCAGCAGCATCACTTGGCGGCGCCGTCGTTTCGGTCGGTGGCGGGGTATCGAGCGCAAGCGTCGGTTGCGAGACCGTGTCGAAATTCATGGAAGGGCTCCATCGGCGGATGATCGCCCAAGCCCCTCCCCCTTCCCTCTCAAGCCCGGACGGGCAGCGCGCCTTGTGTCGGCGAGGATCCTGCGTGCTCTCGCTCTCGTGATGGGTCGACGCGGGCGTCATCGATGGTCGCCCAAGCATTTTCTTGTCTAAACGCGACAGACGCGCTATCTTACTTGCGTCTTACTTTTTGGGAGAATTGCCGTGGTATCCCCGCAAAAGCGGCAGACCACAATCATCTCGACCAAGGGCCAAGTGATCCTGCCCAAGGCCATCCGCGACCAGCGGCATTGGCCGGCGGGGATGCGGCTGACGGTTGAGAGCACCTCCGACGGCGTGCTGTTGAAGCCTGCCGCTATTTTCCCGCCGACGAGCGTCGAGAAGGTGTTCGGCTCACTACCCTATGCGGGCAAAGCGAAGTCGATCGAGGAGATGGACGCCGCCGTCGCAGCCGAGGCGAAGCGGCGTGCGCGCGATTGATACCAATGTCGTCGTCCGCTTCCTCGCCGGCGACGACAAGCAGCAGGCCAAGGCGGCGCGCACGGCGGTCGCAGCCGGTGACATATTCATCGCCACGACGGTGGTGCTGGAGAGCGAATGGGTGTTGCGCAGCGCCTACGGGTTCGAGCCGAGGCAAATTGCCGTAGCGCTGCGCGGCCTCGCCGGTCTTCCCGGCGTCACGATCGAAGAACCGACGGTGCTTGCTCAAGCACTCGACTGGATGGAAGCGGGCATGGATTTCGCCGACGCCCTGCATCTTGCCAAAGCCGGAGAATGCGACGCCTTCCTGAGTTTCGACCGCAAGCTCGCCAAAGGGCAAGCGACAATACCGGTCCTTGCTCCAAAATAGCCGCCGCAGCCCTGTCCGATCGCATTAATCGTTCACCTGGCCATTCGCCGATCCGCTTGCCGCGCAAGGCGGGAGATGACGATAGTCGCATCGATAACGGCTAGATTTGAAGCCATCGCCTCATCGTCGGAAACGGGATCGCAGAGTGAGGCCGCGGCAAATCAGTCATACCGGCGGCGGCGAGCCCGTGGACACCGAAATAATAGCCCGATGCGACCTGATCGTGGAGCGCGAGACCATCGCCTTCAAACCCGCGAAAGAAGGGTATGCGCGTGTCGATACCGACGGCGGCCGCCGCGGCGTAGCTCCAAGCCACCGCCTCGCATTCGCCACACTGCAAGATCGCCCTGACGGTGGGGTCGTCGGGCCCGACTTCGGAGATGTTCGCATCGATCCACTGGCCCATGGTCTCGGACACGCCGCTCAGATCGCCGCTAGCGATCGATCGGAATTGGCCTGGAATGATGGCCAGATGCCCCGCCTCGTGCAAAAGTTCGCCGGCGATGTCGTCCGCCGCACTTTCGACGCGAAGCACGCCGTCAGCGATCTCCACTCCAGCGAGGAACCCGTCGACTTTGGCATCCTGTTGGACCACGAGCCCAAGACCTTCGAGAAACGCGAAGACGCGAGCGAACGCACCGTCGAATTCGATCGGCGCGGCTCTCGAACCTCGTTGTCGGCTCATGCGCGCAGTCTCAAGCAGCATCTGGGGTTGATCCCGGATATGTGGCGATCTTCAGCGCCAGCCGGGTCGCAAGACCGCGATGCGCGACACCGAGAACCCTCAGTATCTCGATAGACTCGCTGCGATAGGTCTCGACGCGCTCAACGCTCCAATGCGCGGGCGCGCCACGGAGATTACTGATCCGGTCGGCCAGCTTGACGCACCAGACAGCGTGCGGCTGCCGACGGATGCGAGCCAGACTATCCGTCATCGCCTCGCCCTTCGGTAACGACGGATCTTTCGAGAGGGCGGTAACACCGCTCGCGACGGCTATCCCGAAACGTCGTTCCAGATCCTCGGGCTGCACCGATTGATCCTCAACGGCGTCGTGGAGAATGGCGCAGCACAAGGCGAGTTCGATGTCGTCGATCGGTTCGCTGAGATGCGCGCTCATGACCTCGAGCGCCACGAGACCCAGATGGCGCAGATAGGGCAGTTGCGTGCCGGGCACCTTCTGCTTGTTGTGGGCATGGGCCGCAAAGTCCCAGGCTTCTGTGACCCGATCCGAAAAGCTTACGGAGATGTCGTTGGTGCTCATCGCGAAAGCCCCCCGTCGACCTCGACCTTGTCAGGCAATCCCACCTGAGGGCCTCGACAGGATGACAGTGAGGGGTCGTCGCATTCGACCCCGTTCGCCACGGCCATGGCGCGATAGTCCTCGTAAAGTGGCAGATCGCCAGAGCGCTCTAATTGCACGAGGTCACCACGCGCATAGGCCAACCGAACCGTCAAATTGTGATCGGCCCCCCGGCTCAGAAACCCCGCGCACATGGTGGGATGTTCCTCAGCTGATTTGTGGCATGCGAAGACGCGCTTCGATAGATCGTACGCCGTATGCGCCAGCGCACGAAAGCGATCGGGTTCGAAGCGACCGGGCGCGACGTCGCGTCGCCAGGGGCACTCCGCGCATGGGCGTCCAGGGGCATCATATCGGTCAGTTGCCATGATGGCGCGCTCCCACACTAGCGCGGCGTTCGCAATACATAGCCATCCTTCTCATGCGTTCCCGAAGGATGCGGGCCGAGCGGCCCGCATCCCTCAGCAAGACCGGTCGCCGAGATTGACGCTTCGCTCCGAGCATTCGAGGTAAATGCCAAGTGCCGCGGCCTCGTCATAAGTGAGGTCTCGATAGTCCCCGGCGTCAGGATCGCTCCCCATCTCCACCACCGGCTGGATCGAGATGATCTGCCCACCGGGGAGCACGACATGATTGGGGAATTCCTCGCTCTCGGTCGTCCCGTCGGGGACAAGGCACGTCCCGGCGAGCGTGAAGCTGATCTCCTTCATGCCGCGTCCGCCATATCGAGCGTATCCGCGACGATCTCGATCCGCGCATTGGGATAGCCGTGCGCCCTCAGCCAGCTCTGGGCCTCCGCTTCGTTGGCCGCGATATGGACGAGTTCGTCGCCGCCCATGAAGGGGCTCAGCACCAACGCCTCGCCCGCCTGCGGCACCCGCTCGATAGTGAAGGTGCCGGGGCTGTCGGCGGTGTAAAGGCGGTTGATCGACATGATGATCACGTCATCCGTGCCCCAGTCGCCGAGGTGAAGTTTGAAGTCGCCCGGTCGTCCGTCGCGGGCGCAGCGCTTCTCGGTGAGGCTACCGGTGCCGTTGCGATCTTTCCAGGCGCTCAGCTTGCGCTTGAACCGCGCGGGCGGCTGCGGCGTGCCGTCGGAGAAGCGGATGATCGCGCCGAGCGGCGCGCGGTCGATGACGTCTTGGGCTGTGGTGATGGTCATGGTGGGCCTTTTCGAAACGATCGGTGGGGAGTTCCGCCCGATCGCATCACCCTTCCCTCTCCCCTCCCGCCCATTGGCCCTTGCAGGCGGGCTCCGCGACGCTCAGCCGGAGCGGCCGCTCAACGCCACATAATTCTCTTCGAGTCTGCTGAAGGCCTCGTCGACCGGCCTCGTCCGTCCCATCTTAGAATCGGCGATTCCTCGCGCGATCGAGGCATCAAGGGCAGCCAGCAGAGTTTCACGCTCCTGGATTAGGTGTAGACCCGCGCGGAGCACCTCGCTCTCGGACCCGTAGCGACCACTTTGGACGAGCTCTGACATGTAGGCTTCGAGCTGCGGCCCCAAGTCAGCGTTGATCAACGTCATTCTCCTCGCCGGTATCATCGCTCAAAATCAACGACGTTCAAGATGCTTGGGGAAGCGGGATCGGCACCGTCTGACCGCTCGACAGATTGATGAAGGCGCCGGCATGTGCGATCGAGCCCCGGCCGAGCAGGTCGAAGAGCAGGCCGAGCGCGTGGCTCGCCACGATCCGGTTCACGAACAGCGACTGGCGATCAAGGGCCTCGGCGACCGAGCAGGACGGCGCGTCATCCTCGGCGAATGTCTCGTCGGCGAGTTCCGGGAAAATCTCCAGCACGGTGAGCAGGCGGCGAGCATCCTGAGAACCCGGCCGCGTCGGACATCCGATGAGGAACTGCCCGTCGGTCGCCCGGTTGCCGAGATCCATCCAGTAGGCCGGAGGAGCCGTTCGCTGTCCGATGGCCTCGCCGAGCTTGCGCCGGGCCGACGCAGTGTCGACGCAGCTGATGAGGAGGTCGACATTCTCGATACCAATCGCGGCCGGCGCGCGACCATGCACCGCCGTCCAGTCGAGACCGTGTGCGAGATTAATCCGCTCGGTGAGCGTGCGCGCTTTCGAATTGCCGATATCGCAGCGATAGAAAGGCTGGCGCCCGAGGTTCGCCTCGGTGACGACATCGTCGTCGACCACGGTGACGGCGAGCGACCGCGAAGAGATTGCCCGGAGAGCGGTGTCGAGCGAGGCGAGGCCCATCAGCATCTGCCCACCGTTGCCGCCGCACCCGACGAGCATGACGCGGATCGCGCGGCGGTTGAGGGTATCAGCAAGATAGTGGCGATCATTGGTCATCGGAACCTCCCGAGAAGGGGCTGCGGGGAAGCGGCAGGAAGAGGCCGTCGGCGCAGAGACGCGACACCATCATCGTGCCGTCGGGATTCCCGAGGCGACCGAACACCAGGGCGATCTTCGTGGCGTGGGCATCATCGGCATCGTCGGTCGAGCTGAAGAAGGCCGGACCGTCACCGTGACTGTGGATGTCGCAGACGAGATGCCAGCCGGGGGCGATCGACGGAGGACGATAGACGAGGCGAGAGGGTGTCGCCTCCTCGATGATCGGCCAGGCGAGAGTGAACAGGCCCGAATCCTCGTTCCAAAGGATGAAGGCGGCCGACTCGTTGGGCAAGGCGCCAGCGAAGCGTTCGAGGACGCACCCGAGCAGGTCGACCGGGATCAGCCCGCACCGCAGGTCGGCGCGCGGGCCGCCGGTGTCGCCGTAGGGAAGGCTCGCGGCCAGCGGCTCCGTGATAGGGACATCGAGGGCCAGCCACGGTCGGCGCAGGACGAGTATCACGCCGTCGGCGCCGACCACGAGGCCGCGGCCCGCCCGCGCCGCGCGGAGTGCATCGATCGCGGGCGATCGTCCGTGGGGCGGGACCGGATAGCAGGGAATGGCGTCGAGCACGGCGGCCGCAGTCGGATGCTCTGCGAGCGCGCTCATGATTGTGCGCTCGCGGCGATGAGCATGCCGAGCGTGATCGCGCCCGCTGCCGCCCGCCCGTTCGGTCGCCCGGCGTTTCTCCGGCTGGCTGTGCCGAAGGGTTTCAGACGCTTCACCGGAAAGCGCTTCGCCTCGCGCGCCGCGAGATCGTCCCACAGCTTCTGGAGACCGCCCTTTCCCGAGACGGTCAGTTCCTGGCCCGGATTGGGGTGCGTCGACCAGCTGTCGAAGACCGCGCTCTCGAAGACGGGGATCGAATTGACGGTCAGTCCGCGCGGCCGCACGATGCTGCCCCAGCAAAGCTTGCCGTCAACGAAGACGTTGAGAATGGGGGAATGGAGCAGGATCGTGTCCGCCGTCGGCCGCTCACTTGCCCCCAGCGCGAAGACGCTCAGGCCGGCGCGCGTCGCGACGAAGAGGTGGGCTGGATAGGGCACGCGCACCGAGATGCGCTTCGACAGGATGCGCAGCCCGTCCGGTGGCGACGACAGCGCGAAGAAGGCGGTGCGGACCTGCTCGGGAACCCACCAGGCCAGAATGTCCTGATGGGAGATGAGCATATTGGCCGGCAGGATCTCGGGCACGGCGATGCGACCCAGGGCTCGCGTCCACTGCCGCAGTTGAGCGCGGGTCAGCGGCTTCCCGGCTGCGATCGTGGGAGCGCCATCGTCGCCCTGATCGACCGCATGGACGCTGGCGAACGCCGCGCCGTCATCCTGGCGTCCGCCGCCGGCTCCGTGGGTCCGGTAGATCAGGATGGCGTCGCTCAGCACGAGACCGCCGCCGCGCGCTTCGAAATGGGTGCTGTGCTGGGACATGGTGACCTCACAGTGCTTTGGGATCCAGACCGATCAGGGCCTCGGCGGTGGCGAGGAAATGTGCGCCAATGCGCAGCGAGGCGAACCAGTCGTCGACGGATTGCGCATCGCTGAGCGGACAGAGACCGGCGACATCCAGGAAGCCGTATTCCATGCCGTGCCGACCGACATCGTCGACCTCGACGTTGAACTGCTCGACCGGAACCAGCGTCATGGGCGGCAGGCTCGAGCATTCCTCGATGCCCGGGACGTAATCGTAGAGCGCGTCCATTTCGAAGGACCAGGCGTTCGCCTCGCCGGGCACCTTGCCGAGCGCGCGATGCGCTTGCGCCATGTCGCGCAAGGCGCGGCGAAGACCCGGGGGCAATAGCTTTGTCGCCCCGGCATTGTCCGCGATCATCCACCCGGGCCGACGCGCGTCCATTTCCGATGGCAACGCCATCTGATCGACTTCGTCCGGGTCCGCGCCATGCAGGGCGATCAGCGACTCGCGCGCGGCGGCGTCCTGGGTCTCGCCGTCCCAGTAATAATGAGAGATCTCCTCGAAGAGATCCCCGTAGCCGAACACCGGCAGCGCGCGGCCGAGCATCTGCTCGAGTGCCTTATAGGCGGCGGCACGCCACGCGATCGGCGCATCGCTTTCCTCGATCCATCCGAGATCGATCTGGCCGATCGAATCGCAGATGACGATGATCGCGGGCGGGAGTTCGTCGTGCCCGTGAAGGACGACCGTCCGGAAGTCCGCCATCTCGACCGCGTCGAGACTATCGCGGACCGCCGCGTCGAAGACGCGCTCGATGTGCCGTCGCGCAGCTGGGCGGGTCAGCGACAGGCCGGCCTTCCCGCGCGATGCCACCCAATGGCCGATCAGCCTGTGATGCTCGCCAAGCGGCTCGTCGAAGTTGGCCGGGACGTCCGGCGAGAGGGCAACGGCCCGACCCGCGAGATCAACCGAGAGGCGGGAGGCTGAGCCCGGCTGGGGTCGCGATGGGCTCGGCCGCCCGCTCGCCGTCCCGGGACGGATCGCAGGCGATCCGCGCATGGAGGGCCTGCGCTTGGGCGGAGCAGACGGGTCGGGCTGAAATGCTCGTGTCGCCATTGTCGGACTCGATCCATTCGAGGAGCGTCTTGCGGGGGGCGGCAGGGATGGCCGCGAGGCTGCCTGCCACGATCAGCCTTTGGTGCCGATCGCGCGGCGATATTCGGTGACGTGGGAGCCACCGATCACGCCGGCGTCGACCGTCTCGGCGTTCAGGATCGCCGGGTATAGTGTGGCGTGATAGGCGCGCAAGCCAGCCGGATCGTCGGCGAGATGCGGCGGGGCCGGCAGGTCGATGCCGTCATAGCGATACGTGCGGGCGAGTTGCTGGATCTGCATGAATGCCTCCTTGGGTAGGAGATTGGAGAGCGTGGTGCGCCGGTCACCAGAGCGTCGCGGGCTGGCCCGGCGTCGCATCGGCCGGCGGGCTCGACGGGGTCGGCACCTTGGCCGCCGCGATCGATGCGCTTGGCTTGGGCGTCGTAGTCGCGGCTTTCGCCTTAGCGGCTTCGGCGGCGGCAGCCCTAGAATCCTCGGCCGCCTGCCGCTGATCGGCGAGTTGATCGGCAAGACCTTTGCGGGACGCGACGAGCTGGCCGAGCGCGCCGTCCGCGCCGCGGGCGAGTTCCGCATCGATTTCCTGCGCGGTCGCCGTGATCGAGATGGGCCGGATCTCGCCGACCTGGGGCTGATGGGCGGCGCCCTCTGGTTTGCGCGGGATGATGGTGAGCGTGACCGTCTCGTCGGGACCGGCGATCAGGTCGAAGCCAAGCGAATAGCGGGTGAGCAGCGGAAGCAGGCTGGCGATCAGCATGTTGAATATCCTTGAGTAGGGTTTGGTGGTGATGGTCAGGCGGCGAGGTCCGCGATCGACGCGGGAGCGGCCGGAGGCTCGACAGCGATGGGCGGGCCATATTGACCGTCGAGGGTCATCGCGCCCGGCAGGCGGCCTGCCCAGTCGAACCCGGTCGGTTTCAGCATGCCGGCGATGAGGTCAGTTTTCTTAGCGCCGAGCAGGCGTGCGAATGCCTTCTCGCCCATGTGGGCCACGAGGCCGCATTCCTGCGCGATGTAGCGCAACTCATCCTTGGTGAAGCGCTCGAGAAAGGGCTGGTCGACCTGCCATATGTCCCGGATGTCGACGCAGAAGGCGCGCGCGAGATCCGCGACCTGCCCGAAACTGGTGACGTCACGGGCATAGGCCGCGCCAATCGCGGAAAGCACGGTGACCGCCTGGGTGTCACCCAGGGCGCGGACCGTGGCGATCTTGCCGCCATAATCTAGACCGGGGAACGCCTCGTCGACCAGCAGGCCGGCGCGCGCCGTCAGCGTGCTCGACTTGATCTGCGAGAGTGTGCCGGTCATCGCCGCGACCAGGATCGTGGTGCGGGCATACCCTGAATTGCCGGCGAGCATTCGGGCGAGAGCGGTGCGCCATGTCGCGTCGCGCAGATCGCTGGTCCGCGCCGCGATCGATTTCGCGCTGACCGCCACCTTGGCTGTCACGGACCCGGTGCTCGCCGGCTTGGCAGCAGGTCGTGCCTCGGCGACCTTGTCGTCCGACCGGTCTCCGGCATCGGATGGCGTCGGGGTGCCAGACGACAAGGCAAGCTCGCCATCGGCATGGGTCTCGCCTTCCGTTTGATCGGCGCCAAGCGAAACCTCCGCCCGGGCCGCCTTGTCGGCGCGTTCCTGTTCCTCGAACCGGAGCATCTCCGCGGTCTGCGTCTTCAGTTCAAAGCAGGACGGGTTGGTGCAGTGGCCATCATCGATATGCGTTTCAAACAGGGTGCGCTGCGACGCGGAGTTGAACGGGCAGGTCGTGCACTCGCTCTTGTCGAAGCTTGCAGCACAGAGATCCTGCGTCACGCGCATGAGCAGCTCGCGCGTCTTGCCGACGTCGAGCCCTGCGCTCAGGATCGTCTCGAGCGCCTTGTCCTGTTTGTCGCCGGGAACTGCGGCGAGCAGTTCGGCATGGCCGACCTTGATGCGCCGTTCGTCGAGCGCGCGCTTCACCGTCGCGGACAGTTCGGCGAGCGCGATACGGCGATCGAGTTTCGCCCGCGACCAGCCGAGCCGGCGCGTCGCCTCGGCGCGATCGCCCTGGCAGGCGGCGAGGACACGCACGGCGGCATCCGCCTGTTCTGTCTCGGACGCATCATCGCGGATGTCATTCTCGTCGATCGCGGCCTCAAGAGCCTCCTGGTCGGTCATTGCACGGATGGTGACGGGCACATCGGCATTCAGGCCGAAGGCCTCCTTCGCAGCCCGGTATCGGCGCTCTCCCGCAACCAGATCATACTCATCATCGACGTCGACGGCCGGGCGGAGCAGGATCGGCTGCAGCATGCCGCGCGCGAGCAACGAAGCGACGAGCTCGTCATGCTTTTTCGGGTCGAAATAGCGGCGCGGATTGTCACCGGGCCGGATCTGGAGAGCGACACCGTCGCGGCGCGGCTCGCGTGGACATGCTCAAGGCAGTCTCCTAGTAGAGCGTGGCTGGGCCACCGCCCGGGATTGACTGTCGACCGACATCCCAGCCGATCGCCTTTCCCCACCCATTCCCCTCCGGGTCCCGAGGGCCTGAGCGCTCGCGCGGCATGGCCGGCGTAGACGCCCATTGCCGCCCAGTAGGCGGCCATCGGCGGTTTGCGCCGGCGCCAGCACTCGGCAGCGCGCAGCCGAGCATCGGCGCGAAGGTCGAGAAGAAGGGCGTGAAGCGCTGCCTGCTCGGCAGGGCCCAGCAGGGTGAGCGCCTGGAAGCTCTTCAGAGTGACAAGCGGATTGCGCACGTCCGCGCGGTTCGAGCGGGCGGTCATCGTGCCGGCTGCGGCCGTGCCCGTCATGCGGCCGCTCGAATCCACTCGTAGAGCAGGTGCGCGTCGGGCTCATGGTCGCTGCCGATGCCGATACGGACACGCTTCCCGTCGCATGCGAACGCGGCGGCCTTGGGCAGCGTCAGGTAGCTTGGTCCCTCGAGGATGAGATCGACCGAGCGGACCTGTATGATCGGCCGGGTCATCCCGAGCGACCGGTGTCCGGCGGGAGCGGCGATGAGCTTCAGCTGGTCGCCGCCCTTTACGGCGCGCTTGAATGTGGCGAGCGGCACTGTCGATTGGACGGGGTTCTGGGGACCGCGCCGTGCAGACAAGGCCGACCAGTAGGCACGGCCGATGCGGACCTCGTTGAAGAACGAGCAGCTCATGAAGTCCTGCAGGATGTTCGACCGCACGAACCCGAACCGTTCGATCTGATCGCGGATGGCCGTCTCGAATGTGCGACGCGTTGTTTCGTCGGACAGGTCGTCGGGTACATCCAGCACCTCGACGATGACCTTCCGGCCGCCGGCGAAGCGCTCGCCGCGAACCGAGAACCGACCGCCCGCAATTTCATTATCGAGATGCTGGTGGATATTGACCGTCAGCGCCGACAGGTCGAGGTCATCTCGGCGGAGGTCGCCGCTATATTCGACATTGCCCCGCTCGTCGGCCTCGACCTGGCTGTAGAGTGGGTGAGCGGGAACAGCGGTGGAATGCGGCATGGCTCATCATCCTCATGGAATGGCTGAGACGGCATTCCCGCCTCGCCCCCATCCCACCCGTCCCCTCTCCGGTCCCGTGCTCAGGCCGCGATCGCGGCCGGCGGAGGCAGCGCCTCGCCATCGTTGGCGCCAGTCTCGAAATCGCCGCCCTCGTCCGGCACAGGATCACGGCCGCCGAGCGCGAGCAGATAATGCGCCGCTTCGTCGGCCTTGCTCGCGATCGTGAGGAGCGCCTTGGGGTCTGCCTTCAGGATCCGGAGCCAATGCGCGATGTAGCTCGCATGGTCGTCGAGATGATCGACCGGCAGCCCGAGTTCGCTGCCGAGGATGGCGGACGCCAACTCGGCAACGAGTTCCTCGGCGGCATACTTCTCGTCACCGAACCGATCTCCGAACGCGCGATCGAGCCTGCGCTCGCCTCCAGACCAATGGACACATTCGTGCGCCCGGGTGGCGCCATAGTGATCGGCGTCGATGAAGGTGTCGGGATGCGGGAGCTGAATATAGTCACCGACCGGGTCGTAGAATGCCTCGTCACCGCCGTGACGGGTCGCTGCCGGAATGCGCTCGAAGAAGGTGGTGATCTCGGCGAGGCGATCCGCGTCGATGGGTTTGGGCGTCGCGGCCGGTTTGGGATGGAAACGCTCTGGCAGATCGTCGATCTGATCGGCGTTGAAGATCGGATAGCTTTTGAGCACCCGCCGCGTCTCTGTGGCCTCCTCGCCGGTATCGGGGTCGGCGACTTCCTTCCCGTAGGATTTGTAGAAGATCGCGATGGTCGATTTCTCACCCTTGCGGACCTGACCGCCGAGCAGTCGGCTCTGGCGATAGGTCATCCAGTAGGGTGACGCGTAGCCGAGCATATCGGCGACCAGCCAGAGCCAGAAGATATTCCCGCCACGATACGGCGTGCCGCAATATCGGAGCGGTCGTTGGGCGACCGCACCTGTCCACGGCTTCCTCCAGGGGCGGGTACCCGCCTCGAGGCGGGCGATGATGGCGTTGGTGATGGTCGACGCGGGCGACGGGATGTCGGCGCGCGGCGCGAAGGGGTGGCGATGTGGCATCGGAGAGTTCCCAGGCGGCCGGCACCTGATCGTGCGGCCACCCTCGCCCTCCCCTCTCCGCCTCTCCGCGCAGAAACTGCGCACGATGACGGTCGTATCACTCGCGGAATCCGGGCCGGCTGGGAGCGGCCCTGAGTTTTAAGCGAGGATGCCCTGCTGCGCCTGATCGGCTTCGTTCCAGTCGCCGAAGTCGCCTGGTGGTGGCATGTCTTCGATGGTGCGTCCCGGTTTCGCATGTGCCTCACGGCCCAGGATCGCAGCCCGTTGCCCCGCGGCGCCACGATCGGGCAACAGAACGAGCCGGGTCACGTCGAAGGGAATGTCGATCAGCGGGAAGCGCTCGTTGCCCAGCGCTGCCCAGACTGGGATACCGAGCATGCGCGCCGCGGACTTCGCGGTCTCGATCCCCTCGGCGATGCCCAGTGTCCTGCCGGCTTTGAAGAGGCGGGCGGCGCCCCGCTTCGGCTTGCCGAGCGTGAGCTTCGGGTTCTCGAGATCGACTGCCTTCTTCGCAGTCTGTGGGTCGATTGCGATGCGGTGGATGGCGACGAGTCCGCCATTATCGCGAACCGCACCGAGGACCGCGGGGCGATAGACGGCGAGCCGGCCGGCTCCGAAGGGAGTCCGTGGATGGAAGCGCAGATCGGTCCATGGCCCGATGAGGCCACGTCCGAGCATATATCGTTCGCCCAGCGTGCCGTAGAGATCATGGGCTTCTGCCCAGAACTTCCGCGCGAGCGGCGCGTAGTCCCTGACCAAGACTGGGCGCTCTGTTTCGTTCGCCGGCAGCCTCCCCTGCTGGAGCGCTCCCTCGGTTCGCACCGCGCGGATAATGTCGATGAAATCGCATCCGGCAAAGCAATGCAGCAGGACTGTCTTCCTGCCGGGCGAGATTGATAGGCTCGGTGTGCTGTCGTCGTGAGCCGGGCAGCAGGCTGTCCCGGAAGTGCCGTGCCAGACGCCGCCGAGCGCCTTGGTCAGCCGCCTAGCCTCCTCGGCGAGATTGGTCGGATTGGACATGTTCAGCTCCGTTGCTGAGGACATGACCTCTCCCCCACCTCCCGCTCCTAGACTGCCGGTCAATTGCCCAGATACGCCTCACCGACCGGATCGCGATTTTGTTCGCCTCTTCGATCCAAACGGGATTACCCAGACTGCATCGGAGGAATTCCGATTCCCGTTCGATGACGTTGCTGGCGCCAGATTTGTGGTTCGTTGGCTATAATCGGGCGAGGTTTGACTTCTAAGGGCGTTTTGGACCATTGAACACCAACCGAGCTGGGTTCTTTCCTGATTCGGGCGGAGGGTTTGGGATGTCGTACACCGTCAACACGCTGCGAACGATGACGCGGTCATGTGAACAGATGCGCGATCGGGTCAAATCGATCGTTTTCAAGCCGGAAGATCGCAAGACGCTGGATTTGACATTTGGCCCTCAGCTTGCCGGCGAACTCGTTGGACGCACGCCCGAAGCTCTGTCAAAGGCCGAAAAGGAAGGCCGGCTTGCTCCACCCAAGCAACAGGGCAACGGCCGGCGATTCTATACACTCGAAGATTTGACGCAGATCCGCACCGCGCTCGGTATCCATGCTGGCAAGGCAGCGGACGAAGACGCCGTTGTTGTGGCGGTCCAGAATTTCAAGGGTGGCGTTGGCAAGAGTACGATCACCAAGCATTTCGCCGATTATTTAGCGCTCCACGGCTACAGCGTCCTTGTCATCGACTGCGATCCGCAGGCGTCGACCACGACGATGTTCGATATCCAGCCGGAATCGCTGATTGACGATGAGCAAACGCTGGGCGCTTTTCTATCTCCGCGCAGCACCTTCGACGACTTCGCGGCCACGATCCGAGAAACGGCCCTGGCCACGATCAGGATCGTTCCATCGAGCCTTGGCCTGCAAGATGCGGAATGGGATTTGACGGCTACCCTTCGTGAGGGTGGACAGGCCGTTCGTGAGGGCCTTCAGGCGCTCCGGATCGGCATTGCGAGCGTGGTCAAGGACTATGACGTCATCCTGCTCGATCCCCCACCCGCAATGGGCTTCCTAGGCCTCAACGTAATGGCAGCGGCGACCGGTCTTCTGGTTCCCGTTCCAGCCCGGCAGCTGGACTATCTTTCCACGATCCATTTCATGGAAACGATCGCCGAGAACCTCGAGATCCTCGAGCAGCATGGCACGCCGGTTGACTATGGTTTCATACGGATCGTCTGCTCCACTTATTCGCCAAACAAGCCTGGCGAGCAGGATATGTGGAAGATGATGCAGGCGACGTACGCCAATTTCCTCCTCAGCCAGCCCATCCTCGCCTCCGAGGAGGTCAAGAACGCGACCCAGTCGTTCCGCTCGATCTATGAGAGCAAACCATCGGCCTCGCACGAGACTTATAAGCGGTGTCGCGAGAACCTCGACGCCGTGTTTGGGGAGGTGATCCATCAGATCCGGCAGCAATGGCCGTCGACGAGCAACACCGCCAGCTCCATTGTGGGGATCGCAGCGTGAGTAGGCGGTCCCTCATCGGTGAAGCGCTCGCTTCTGTTCCAACCGAAGTCACTGTCGCGCCTGAAGCTGAAGCATCAACGCCGCGACCGAATTTCACGAACAAGCGCCTTGAGGCATTCGGAGAAGCCGCGCGGATCGTGAAGCGGCCGACGATCAGACTCAAACCCTCGGAATGCTCGATCTGGCCAGGCAATGCGCGGGATTACGGTCTGCTGACCGAGGATCGCTTGCGGACTCTCATCGATTCCATCCAGGCCGAGAACGGCAACCGTATCCCGGTCGTCGTTCGTCGCACGCCGAAAAGCGACCTGCAGTATCAGCTCGTGATCGGCACGAGACGCCACTGGGCAGTCTCCTGGCTCAACGCGAACCACTATCCGGATATCGATCTCGTCGCGATTATCGAAGATCTCGACGACGAGGCGGCGTTTCGCCTGGCCGACATCGAAAATCGAGAGCGCGAAGATATTTCCGACCTTGAGCGGGGCCTGAACTACAAGGCCGCCGTCGAGACCTATTATGACGGCGTTCAGCTCCGGATGGCGGAGCGGCTAAAACTCTCGAAGTCGATGCTGGCTCGTTATATCGGCCTCACCGAGATCCCGAAGTCGATCGTGGCCGCTTTCAACTCGCCAATGGACCTGCAGGTCCGCCACGGCGATCGCCTGCTCCCTCTCCTCAAGGCGCCGGGCAGCCGCTCCAAGATGGAGGATGAAGCGAAGAAGATCGCTGCGGAGCAGAGCTTCCGACAGTCCGGCGACGAAGAGCCGATCGGTGGTGCGGAGGTTGTGTCGCGGCTGAACGCGGCCTGCATGCCGAAAGTCGGCCGCGTCCAGAAAGCCGTCATTGAGTCGGGTGGCGCGCCCATCGGGCAGGTCGACCGTGACCAGAAGCGGGGGCTGACCATTACCATTACCGCGTCCGACCTGTCCGCCGATGCTATCCTTGATGCTCTACGGCCGGCTATCGAGAACGCCAAGATCTTGAAGAAGGGCAAGGGGTGAAAAGACCGCTGGACAACGACCCGACGCGCTTTCTCGCAACGCTGCATATCGGCCGTTTATTCAACAATATCAATGGGATAGCGCAGTTTTCCCACGCGTGGGAAATGCTGTCTCCTCGAGCCTGCCTGGTATGAGCGCAACTGAGGCCGCTGCGCCCTCTCCGGGTCGTCGTGTCCAGTTCGAGATGTTTTTCACGCTGCCTGATTTCAGTGACATCTCGCTGCGCGATTATCAGGAGACGATGCAGCGGCCCTTTTTCAGTCTCGCGAAGAAAAAGCGGAACAAGCCGATCGAATATGTGAGCCCGGACAAGTCAGTCACGGTCCATGTCTCCGCCAATCCCGCCTACGGGATGGCGACGATATGGGACGCGGACATCATGATCTATCTGGCGTCGCATCTGAACGAGCTGCGCGAGCGCGGCGAGAACGATCTCTCCCCCACGATACGTGTCCAGCCGGGTGATCTCCTGAAACGCATTTGCTGGGGAACCAGTGGGCGGGCCTATGAGCGCCTGGTAAGCGCCCTCGATCGGCTTCAGGCGACGACGATCAAGACAAATATACGGGCGAATTCCAAAAGCCGGGAGACGACCTTCTCATGGATCGATAGCTATACTCACCTTGTCGACGAAAAAACGCAAAGGTCGCTCGGCATGGAGATCACGCTGTCGAAGTGGTTCTTCGACGGCGTCATGGACAAGCGCAACGTCCTGTCGATCTCGCCGCTCTATTTCGAAATCACGAGCGGCCTCGGCAAATGGCTGTACCGCGCGAGCCGAAAGCACGCCGGCGGCAACGGCGCTGAGGGTTTCACTATTGGGTTCGAGACGCTGCACCAGAAGAGCGGTAGCGAAAGCTCGCTCCCCACCTTCAAAAGTAAAATCCTCGAGCTGGCACGCGCGAACAATCTCCCCGAGATCAGCCTCGAAGTGATCGGTGAAGAGACGCCGCGCCCGCGCCTCAAGATGGTGATGCGCCGCCACCTTAAGGGTCGAGGCGAGAGTACCGAGCCCAAGCGCCTCCCCTCCCCTCCTCCTGCGCCTGCTGCCAGGGCTCGCAATCCGAAGCCACAACCCGTCTTGGCCCCCGCTGTCGAGCACGATCAGGTCGATCCGGCTTCAGCGAGACAGCTCATCGCCAAGGCGACGGCGGGCTTGAGGGTGCTTGATGAGCGGCCACCTCAGGACCCTCATCATCCGAGCTATGCCGAAGCAGCAGCGATAGCTCCGCCGGTCCGCCGCATTCGTGTTGACGGCGTCGTGGACGCCGACGTCCTTGCGGCAATCAGAGCCGAATGTCCCGGCTGGGACCTCGACGCGCTGATGCGCACGTTCGATGCGTTTTTGAACGCCAATCCCGGCGAGCTACCTCGTAACTACTCTAAGCGATTCTATGGCTTCGTGAAGAAGCACCATGAGCGCAACAAGTACCAGCTCAACGGGATTTAGCTGCCTTCCGGCAGGATCGCGACCGTCGGATTCCCCGCCGCGCGCAACGTGTTTTCAGAATCATGGTGAAATCGTCAGTCGATGTCGCAAAGCGCCGTCGCGCCTGTGTCTTTCCAAGCAACCCGCGCTGAATGCCGGGCGTGCGCATGATTCTGAAAACACGTAGCTCAAGCGAGGTTTGGTCGTGAATGAACTCTGTGGGCGTGCCACACGATGATCGGCGCGAGGTGCCCCCGGATGAATTTCGGGCGCGACGACCAATCTGCTTCGCCCGAGCCTGCCGAAAAACAGAGCCCTAAAGCCTCGAAAATAGCCTCGCTCCTGCGCGCAGTCCGCGCATGCGTCGGCAGCGTGCTGCAATGCTAATAGAGGATTGTCGCCCGCTTCGTGGATCAGCGCGGCCCGTTACGGAAGCTCGACTGTCGGCTACGCGCGGCCGTCGCCGAAAGGCGAACAGTCCTTGAACGCTTGCAGTCGTCGGCCACTTGCTGCGCAACCGTCTCCCTTTAGACTGTCTTCCTCACAACGGAATGGGCGATCGGCTAGCCGGCGAGGGGAGGGCGCTAGCGGGCAGCCATAGCGCATGTCTGATAACACGATGAAACGAATCACTAGGATTTCTGAAAACACGTCAATGGTCGTTTGTTGCGAGCAGCGGTTGGCGTCCGACGGCATCGAAGAATCGCTGGTTGGCGCGCGACGCGCGTCGGGATCGGTCGAACCCAAACCAGTCAGGCCGGTTCCAACCTTATCCACAGGCTCTAACCACCCAGACGTGGTATCAGGCGTCAGCCGGCGTGTTTTCGGAATCGGAGCGGCGTGTTTTCGGGTGGGGAGCTGCGTGTTATCGGATTCTATCCACAGGCCACGACTCGCCAAATTGTGGGAGCGGCCGCCCGTGCCGCGGATCAGTAACTTTCTAACTTAAAGAACATAACCTCCTAAAGGTTACGCCTTCGGCGGATTCTTGATTTTCGGATTTCGAAGAAGGTTGAAGGGAAGGGGGCCTTGTCGGCTGGCCTGCGGACTTTGAACCGTGGAGTCCGGCCAACCAACACTTCGAAAGGAAAGCGATCGCGACAAAGCACGCCCCGACCCGCCGATCCAGTCCAAGGCAGAATGCGGTGACAAACGCCCTACAGCATGTCACGCACGACCCGTGGGTGTCGCAGACCGACCCAAGTCCTCTTATCGTTCTGACAGTGGTCACGTCTGCGACCATAAAGATCCAGGCCCGCGCATTTTCAGCCTAGAGCGGAACACAAAGCGAACCCTGCCTGTAGGCCCCTACAATGCCCGTAGAGCGCTTTTGGGTGCACCGGTATACCTCGCCATGGGTTTCATTCGAAATCGCGCTCTGAGGCCTATTCCTGAGGCGTGCCAAAACCACCATTCTGCCGGGCAATTTGGCGACAGATCCAGCGTATGCGTGCGGCTAATCAGGCCAACTCCGCTGATGAAGACCCTAATCCCGAAAGCTTCGCGTCAACGTCCGCCATCGCCCGGTCGAACTGATCCAATGTCGCCGACAGGCTCCGGTCGAAGATAGGGTAGGGCGCCTCGTGCTTCGGCCGACCCTGAACGGTCTTCCGAAACCCGAAAGTGATCGCGAGGTCGCGGGTTGCATAAATCTTCCAGGAGCGGCGACCGCTGATCTCGATGAGAAGGTCGAGTTCGGCGGCGCGATCGAGAAGCTTGCCGGCACCCGCGACACTGAGCTTGAGTTCGGCCGCGACGCGGGCCGGGCTCAGAACGCCAAGGTGCAGGCTGAGAGAAAGAAGATCGGGTAACCTCCCCGCACGATACTCCTGCGAGATGGCACGCAGTGCCGCTCGATGAGCGGTCTCGAGATCGTCCAGTATCGCGGCTCCCCGTTGAGCCGATTGGGCGAGCGCTCGGCAGGTCGCCCGGACCGTCTCTATCCGCGGTCCCCCCGGAAAGCGAAACGATTTCGAACCGGCAACCAGGCAGGGCAGGGGGCTCAGCGTCAGACCCAACCGGTGAAGGACGATCGGCAGTGCCAGCCAGGCCTCGATCCCCTGGACGCGCATGGCATACTGACGCTGGATGCCGAGCGCCTGAAACAAACGCGGGAGACCACGAGGCGTCTCGGGCGTGAACGGGAGGCGGTCTCTCCATCCTGCCTGATCGCGTTCGTGCAAGTCCTGCCACCAGGACGGGAAGGATTCGAATTCGTCGACTACCGTCACTCGATTTGGCCGGGAGGGGAGGGAAAGGCTGCAACCCCACGAAAAAACGTCGACGTCGTCGATCTCGATTCCCTGAAGCTGCATCGCGCGGGCATAGCCTTGCCAAGCGGCACGTCGCCGCCACGCAAAGCGCACCGGACTCCCGGAAATACGGCCGCTTAGACATGAGATCGCGACCGTGGCGTTCTCGGCGCAGATCGCGAGATCCGGATCGATACCCAGCTGGCCGGGGGAGATTATGAGGTGGCTCATGCCACGATAGTAAACTGAAACCGGGTCTCGGTCGAGTTGGCGTTACTGACTAGTTGCGATAATGAGGCGTTATCGCAACCCTTGCTATTTAGGCGTTTCCGCGCGAAACCTGCGCCGATGGCCACCAAGGCGCTCTCCAGAGGCTCAAGAGCCGTCCCGCCGCGCACCGGCGACGTCGTTGACGAGGTCGCGAGCCTCGCACCCGATCGTCAGCTGGTCGATCCCGAGGTGATCGAGGCAGCCGTGCGCGGTTGGTCCGCCAATACGATCCGTGCCTTCCTCTCGGACATCCGGCTTTGGGACCAATGGTGCCGGCGGAGCGGTGTTCGCTCGGGCGATGCCATCGCGCAAACGGTGGCGAGCTATATCCGCGCTCTGGCCGGCACCGACCGCGAGAGCCGGGCGGCACTTGCGACCGAGACGAAGGCGGCCGCGACGATCGCCCGCTATTTGGTCAACATCGGCTGGGCGTATCGGATGGCAGGGCGGGAGGATCCCTGCGCTTCCCCCCTCGTGCGCTTCGAGCATCGCGCCGCGCGGCGCCATCTGGGCACACGGCAGCGCCAGGCGCGCGCGATCCGCTTCAAGGGCGATGTTGAGGATCTCGACGGTCCGGCGAGCGGACTGAGCCTCGCCGCATTGCTCAAGGCGTGCCGAAAGGATCTATTGGGGCTGCGCGACGCGGCGCTGCTGCTGACGGCCTATGATACGGGCTGCCGGCGATCCGAACTGGTCGCGATCGACGTCGATGATGTCGAAGGACCAGACGGGGAGGGGGCGGGGACGCTGTTCATCGCGAAGAGTAAGACCGACCCGGAGAAGGGCGGCGCCTACGCCTATCTGTCGCCCGCGACGATGGCGGCGATCGATCGCTGGCGCCGCGCGAGCGGGATTGACCGGGGCGCGCTGCTCCGACGGGTCGATACCTGGCCCGACAGATCGATCCGCGGTGTGGGGGAGGGGGCTCTGTCCCCCTACAGCGTGACCATGATCTACAAGCGCCTCGTCCGGCAGGCGTTCGAGAAGAAGCTGCTCGGCGCGATCGGCGAGATCGAGATCGAGCGCTGGGTCGCGAGCGTATCGAGCCATTCGATCCGCGTGGGCGTCGCGCAGGACAATCTCGCTGTCGGCGAGAGCCTGGGCGCGATCATGCAAGCGTACCGATGGCGGGATGCGAAGACCGTGATGCGGTACGGCGCTCAGCTGGCGGCCAAGAGCGGTGCGAGCGCCAGAATGGCGAAGCGATTCAAGGTTTAGGCGAGGTCCGAAGCTTCCCTTCTGCAATCGCGACGGGTGGTGACCGCGATCGCCGGAAAAGGCTTCGGATATGATCCAAATTCCAGTTTATGATCTTCGCAATGCAATGGACGATGGCCGTCTTGCCGATGAGGCAATTGTAAGCTCACCGATGTTCCGCCGTCACACTGGCGGACTTTGATCCCGCGCCTAGTAGACAACTTCGTGGTTTGACTTCGAGAATGCCATGGCAAGGTTCAGACGATCGCTGGTGGTGCATTCCGGCCGCCATCGCCATAAAGGATGCGGATGGTCGAAGATCTGAGCGACGCGCATTACGAAGCCCTGGCGAGCATTCGTCACGAACTCCGCCGCTTCCTGCATTTCAGCGAACAGGAGGCCTCGTCATCGGGCATCACGCCTCAGCAGCATCAAGCCTTGTTGGCGATACGTGCATCGGTTGGACCAATGCTCGTAGGGGCATTGGCCGACCATCTTCTGCTGAAGCCCCATAGCGCGAGCGAGCTCGTTAACCGCCTCGTGAAATTGGATTTGGTCCGCCGGCTCGCGGGGACGACAGACAAGCGGCAGGTGCCGGTCGAGCTGACTGAAGAGGGCGGCGCGCTGCTCGCATCGCTGTCACGCGCGCATCGCGATGAGCTTCGGCGCATTCGCCCATTGTTAAATCAACTGATCGGGGCGCTCTGATCTGCGACTGCCCGTGCGGTGAGCTAGCTGTTCGCGATCGGCTGCGAATCTCTGTAGCAAACGATGCAGCCGGTCCTGTTCCCGCCAGGCTCTGCCGGTGGGAAGCAGCGCGAGAGCGCTGATGGCGGGGAAAAGCATAACCATCTGTACGAAGGGTCGCCGTACAGCGCCGGGAATGACAAACAGCAACATCAGCGTCAGCCAAGGTTGGAGTTGGGGTAAGCGCAAGATCCTGAAAACCTGCCATGACTCGAACGCGATAAGCGCTGCTACGGTCATTCCACCGAACACCTGGAGCAGGCAGCCGCCGAATATGCCAAGCATCGCGCCCTTCCTATCCGTCTCTGCAGGATCATGAGGTTAATATCGTTGAGCGATATAATCTTCAATCACATTGACTTCGCTGCGAAGCGCGACCGGGCAGTTTCAGCCCGGCGATGCGTACTCCGCGCCTTAAGCAGATCATGCCTCGAAAGGATGCCGACGACGCGCCCGGTTACAGGTTCCACGATCGGTACGCGGCCGATCCCGGTTTCTATGATCATGTCCGCGATCAGTCCGCACGGCGTTTCGGGATGTGCCGCGGGCTGCGAGACGTCGGATAGCGTTTCGGCGAGACTGACATCGCCTTGCGGGTCGGCGACCCGCCAACGGAGCGCGTCGGTGCGTGACACAAGGCCGAGCAGGCGCCCGTCAGCGTCGACGACGGGATAGCTGCGATGCTTTGCCTCATCGGCGAAGAAAGTGCTGGCCGCGGTGATGCTCATTGTCCCGGACAACGTGTCCGGATGAGGCGTCATCAGCTGCCCCGCCTGGAGGAAATCGAGCGGATCGACCGTGTATTCCTGCAGGATGTGCCGGCCGCGCCGGGCGATCTTCTCGGTGAGGATCGAACGGCGCATGAGAAGAACGCTGACAGCATAAGCACCACCGGCGCTCGCGATCGTCGCGGGGAGGCTGACGAAGTGGCCCGTCAACTCGGCCGCGAAGAGCGCGCCCGTCATCGGTGCCCGCATTGCGCCGCTCATGATCCCTGCCATGCCGATCATCGCCCAGAAGCCGACATCACCCGGAAGCGCATGGCCGAGCAGGCATCCGGTGGCTCCCCCTAGGATGAGCAGCGGCGCGAGGATGCCGCCGGACGTTCCTGATCCCAGCGCGATCAGCCACACGATCGCTTTCACGAACAGGAGCGCCAGGACCACGCGCATGGCGAGACTGCCTTCGAGCAACGCCTGGATGCTGGCATAGCCCGAGCCCAGCACATGCCGATCGACGAGGCCACCAATGCCGACGAAGATCGCACCGATCGCAGGCCACCACATCCAGTGGACGGGCAGGCGATGGAACAGGTCTTCCACGCGGTAGAGCGTCGTTGAAAGCAGAGCCGCTTCCAGGCCGACGATTAGCCCGATGAGGGCGGCTGCGGCCAGCACCCAGAGGCCGGCGGGCTGTGCGGACGCGGTCGCGAACATGGGGCCCGCGCCGATCAACGTCGGTCGCCAGGCAAAGGAGACGAGCACGGCGACGACGACCGGCACGAAGCTGCGCGGCTTCCATTCGAACAGCAGTACTTCGATCGCAAGTAGGATGGCGGCGAGCGGCGTTCCGAAGATCGCGGTCATGCCGGCGGCCGCGCCCGCCACGAGCAGCGTCTTGCGTTCGGCCGCGCTCAAATGGAAGCATTGGGCGAAGAGCGATCCGATCGCCCCTCCGGTCATGATGATCGGTCCCTCGGCGCCGAACGGGCCCCCGCTGCCGATCGAAACGGCGGCGGAAAGGGGTTTAAGCAACGCAACTTTGACAGACAGACGGCTCTCGCCGAACAGGATGGTTTCGATCGCTTCGGGGATGCCGTGGCCCCTGATCTTTTCCGAGCCGTAGCGCGCCATCACGCCGATGATCAGGCTGCCGATCAAGGGAATGGCAAGTACCGCGAGCCCGACGGCACTGTCGGTGATGAGCGCGGGCGCGGCGGACAGTCGCCCGAACCAGAACAGGTTGGTGGCGACCGCGATCATCTTGAGGAGGATCCAGGCGCCTATAGCCCCACCCGAACCGACAACGACTGCCATGGCTGCCAACAGCACCATGCGCGCATCGACGCTGTGATCGGCAAGTGGGCGCTGGGCGAAATGCTCTGAATTGTAGCTGGTCACCGCAAAACTCACATCGACACAGCGGCGGCAGATATATCGTGATACGATATAGAGCAAGTGCAGTCTGCGCTTCGGCTTCGGCCATTGACGTGATGGCGACCGCCCGTCACTCTTTCGCAGACGCAACATGGGGCGGTGATTGAGTGCGGATCGTGATCGTCGATGACACGGGTCTGCGCGCGACCGTTCTGGAGGACGGCCTGCGCGAATCGGGATTCGACGATATCCACATCGTGCCGCCTCGCGGCGGCTTCGTCGCGCGGATCGAACGGCTGGCGCCCGACGTGGTGTTGATGGACCTGGGCTCGCCCAGCCGCGACACGCTGGAGGAGATGCTGGTTGTCAGTCGCGCCCTGGCTCGCCCGATCGCTATGTTCGTCGATCAATCCGACGATGCCATGATCGGCGCGGCGATCGATGCCGGCGTGTCCGCCTATGTGGTTGACGGGCTGCGCAAGGAGCGGGTGAAGCCGATCCTCGATCTCGCCATTCGCCGCTTCAACGCTTTCGCCAAACTTCAGTCCGAACTGGACGAGGCGCGGACGGTGATCGCCGACCGCAAGACCATCGATCGCGCCAAGGCCATCCTGATGAAAAGCCGCAACCTCTCCGAACCGGACGCATATGCGCTGCTGCGGTCGACTGCGATGAACCAGGGCCGCCGCATCGCCGAGGTGGCCGAGGCCCTGATCACCGCAAGCGACCTTTTGGGAGGGGCCCCATGACCCGGATTTCCGCCGCCTTCCTGCCCTTGACCGACAGTGCCGTGCTTGTCGCTGCGCGCGAGAAGGGGTTCGCCGCCGGGCAGGACATCGCGCTCGACCTGATCCGTTCCGAAAGCTGGGCGACATTGCGCGACCGGCTGGTCTACGGCCAGGTGCAGGCGGCGCACATGCTGGCGCCGCTGGCGATCGCGGTGACGCTGGGGCTGAGCCAGCATCCGGCCTCGCTCTCGGCGCCGTTCAAGCTCAGCGTCAACGGCAATCTGTTCGTGATGGGCACGGAGTTCGCCGCCGCGCTTGATCCGGACATTGCCCGGCGCGCCGAGGATCCGATCGCCACCGCGCACGATTTCGCCGCCGCGATCGGGCTCTATCGGCGCAAGCCGGTGATCGGCATCGTCCACCGCTTCTCCTGCCATGCGCTGCTGCTGCGCTACTGGCTGGGCTATGCCGGGATCGATCCGGACCGCGATCTCGTGCTGCGCGTGCTGCCGCCGTCGCTTATGGGCGCTGCGCTGGACGCGGGAGAGATAGACGGCTTCATCGCGGGCGAGCCGTGGAGCACCGTCGCCGTGCGGGCGGGCGTCGCCGAGATCGTGATGGTCGGTGCGCGCGTCTGGCAGCGAGGTGTCGAAAAGGTGCTGGCGCTCCGTACCGACTGGATGGACGCCAATGCCGAGGCGGTCGATCGGCTTCTGATCGCGCTCGACCGGGCAGCGGCATGGTGCGACGACCCCGCGCATCATGACGAGCTGGCCGAGCTTCTGGCGCGCAGGGAGTATGTCGGGCGGCCCGCCGAGGCGATCCTGCCGGCGCTGGCCGGGCGGCTGATCGTGCGATCGGGCGAGGCGCCGGTCGCGGTGCCCGCGACGATGCTGTTCCACCGCGAGGCGGTGGGCTTTCCGTGGCGCAGTCATGCGCTGTGGATCTATTCGCAGCTGGTCCGCTGGGGCATGGCCGAGCCTTCGCCGGAAGCCGAGCGACTGGCCGCCGACGTGTTCCGATCCGACATCTACCGCCGCGCTTTGGCCGGCACGGGCGCGCCGATGCCCGGCGCCAGCCTCAAGGTGGAAGGCGCGCTGTCGGAGCCGATGGGCGTCGGATCGCACAGCGCGGGCCTGATCCTCGGCCCCGATCGATTCTTTGACGGCAAGACATTCGATCCCTCTGACATCGAGGGATATTTGCGATCCTTCGGGCGATGAGAAATTTTGCACTTGCGAAATGAGACGATTCGATGAAGTCTTGAGGCGTCGCGCAAGGATGCGTGCCTAGCGGAGCATCGCCCCAGCGCCGGGGCCGTCTCCATCATCAGATCAGCAAAGCCGCTGTCCGGCCGTCGCCATGCGCGAGGGGCCGGGGGCGGCTTTTTTCATGTCCAACGCATTTCGACAGGGGATTCGACATGGCGACGGCCTATTGGCAGGACGGGAAGGCGGAGAGCGGGGGCAGCAGCTTCTGGAGCGCGGGGCACAGGCCCACGCTGATCGCGGCCTTCCTCTATTTCGATCTGGCGTTCATGGTGTGGGTGCTTCTCGGGCCGCTGGGGCCTGAGATCGCGAAGACCCTCAACCTCACTGCGGCGCAGAAGGGCCTGATGGTGGCGACGCCGACGCTCGCCGGCGCGATCCTGCGGGTGGTGAACGGCCTGCTGGTCGATCGCATCGGACCGAAGCGGTCGGGCGCGATCAGCCAAGTGATTGTGATCGCGGGACTGCTCTTTGCGTACCTCGCCGGGGTGAACAACTTCGGCGGCACGTTGGCGCTGGGCGTGATCCTGGGCTTTGCCGGTGCCAGCTTCGCGATCGCGCTACCGCTCGCCAGCCGCTGGTATCCGCCCGAGCATCAGGGTAAGGCGATGGGCATCGCCGGCATGGGCAATTCGGGCACCGTGCTCGCCTCGCTGTTCGCGCCGATGCTCGCCAAGCTGTTCGGCTGGAACACGGTGCTGGGTCTGTCCTGCATCCCGCTGGCGATCGTGTTCGTGGTATATCTGGCGCTCGCCAAGGATGCCCCGAACGCGCCGGCACCCAAGCGCTTCATCGACTATCTCGAGCCGCTCAAGCAGGGCGACGCCTGGTGGCTGATGCTCTTCTATTCGGTGACGTTCGGCGGATTCGTCGGGCTGGCGGCCTCGCTGCCGATCTACTTCACCGACCAGTTCGGGCTGACCACGGTGATGGCCGGCTATTGTACCGCCGCCTGCGTGTTCGCGGGATCTCTGGTACGGCCGCTGGGCGGTGCGCTGGCCGACCGGATCGGCGGGGTGAAGACGCTGACCATGGTCTATCTGGTCGCCGCCGCCGCGCTCGCCGGCGTAAGTGGCGCGCTAACGCTGGGGAGCGCGCTGGGCCTCTTCGTGGTGGCGATGCTGGCGCTCGGCACCGGCAACGGCGCGGTGTTCCAGTTGGTGCCGCAGCGCTTCCGCGCCGAGATCGGGGTGATGACGGGGCTTGTCGGCATGGCGGGCGGAGTCGGCGGATTCTACCTTGCCTCGTCGCTGGGTTTCGCCAAGCAGTTGACCGGCAGCTTCGCACCCGGCTTCCTAATCTTCGCCGGCCTCGCTCTGGTGGCGGTCGCGGCACTGACCGCGATCAAGGGCCGCTGGCGCTCGACGTGGGAAGCAGCCGCCAACGGGATCCGCATCTGATCTGACCGACCGGACGGACGGCGCACGGACGCCGTCCGCCGGATCGAGCGAAGGGGCATTCATGAAGACTTTCATCGCGACGGCGGCCGTGCTGGCCGCCGCAAGGCCGGCTTGCGCCCAGTCCATCACTCTTACGCCGCTGGCGGACCTGCGCGTCCGCTACGAGAATGTCGATCAGGACAGGCTGCCGAAGGATGCCGACGCGCTCACCTTCCGCGTGCGCGGCGGCGTGCAGGCGAGCGACGGGCCATGGTCCGCTTTGGTCGAGGGCGAGGGGACGCTCGCCGCGATCGATCGCTATGACGACGGACTGCACGGCACGAGCAATCGCCCGCTCGTGGCGGATCCGCAGACCATCGGCCTCTACCGGGCGCAGATCCAATACAAGGCGGAGGACTTCACCGTCACCGCCGGCCGCCAGCGGATCGCACTCGACGACGAGCGTTTCGTCGGCGCCGTCAACTTCCGCGACAACGGCCAGACCTTCGATGCGGTGCGGGTGGAAGCCAGCCCGATCAAGGGGCTGAAGGCGGACGTCTCCTATGCGTGGAGCGTGCGGACGATCTGGGGCGTCGACGGCAATGCCGCGCGGCAGCAGGCGGTTTCGGGCAACAGCGTGCTGGCGAACCTGTCCTACGCGACGCCGGTCGGCACGTTGACCGGCTTTGCCTATCTGATCGACGAGGACGAGTTCGCCGTCCAGAAGTTCGCGCTCTCCAGCCAGACCTACGGCGTGCGCTTCGCCGGTGCCCATGCTTTTTCGAAGTCAGTGAAGCTCGGCTATCAGGCGAGCTACGCCACGCAATCCGACTGGCATCGCAACCCGAACGATTATCGCGCCGACTATTATCTGATCGACGGCACGCTCGACGTTGCGATGCTGAAGCTCGGCGCCGGCTACGAGGTGCTGGGCGCCGCGCACGGCGGGGAGGGCGGCGTCGCGCTCACCAGCTTCCAGACGCCGCTGGCCACCGGCTTCAAGTTCCAAGGCTGGGCAGACAAGTTCCTGACGACGCCGGCCAATGGCGTGCGCGATCTCTACGGCAGCGCCGGTCTCGGCTGCAAGCAGGTGGGGCCAGCCAGGGCGGTGACGGTGCAGGCGGTGTATCACCGCTTCACCAGCGATCGGCTGGGCCAGCATTATGGCAATGAATGGGATGCGCTGGCCTCGGCCAAGTTCGGCAAGACTACCGTCTCGCTGCGCTATGCCGATTATCGCGCGGACCGGCTGTTCACCGACACGCGCAAGATCTGGCTCCAGCTGGACTGGACGCTGTGATGTTTGCCGCAGTGCAAAATCATCACTTGAGCACAGGCCCGATTCGGGTCATCATCCCAGCCGAACGGGCAAGGACGCCCGATCGATCATAGCCGGAGCCATCCAGAGCGGGATGGCACTGGCCCATCGCCCCGGCGGGCATCTCCGCCGGTCCACGATGCAGGCAAGGCCGCCATCTCGACATCGCTGAACAAGCGAGGTCCGGATGGCGGCTTTTTTCATTTCCGGAGCAGAGCGCATGGATTTCCAGGGGCAGAACAGCTTTGAGAGGAGGCGGCGGTCGATCGGGCCGCTGCCCAAACCCTCCCGCACCTCGTCGTCATCGGCAACGGCATGGCGGGGTGCCGCGCGGTGGAGGAACTGCTGGCGCGCGACGCCGGCCGCTACCGCGTCACCATCTTCGGCGCCGAACCGCATGTGAACTACAATCGCATCATGCTCTCCCCCGTGCTGGCGGGCGAGAAGACGTTCGACGAGATCGTGATCAACGATCGCGCCTGGTATGCGGACAACGGCATCGAGCTGGTCGTCTCCGATCCGGTTGAGACGATCGACCGCGAGGCGAAGACGGTGCGGGCGCGATCAGGGCGTACGGTGTCCTACGACCGGCTGCTGATCGCCACCGGCTCCGATCCCTTCATCATTCCCGTACCGGGGCGCGACCTGCACGGCGTGATCAGCTTCCGCGACATGCATGACGTCGACCGGATGCTGGCGGCAGCGGAAGCCGGACGAAGCAGGGGTGGCGGCGATGCCGTGGTGATCGGCGGCGGCCTGCTCGGTCTCGAGGCGGCGCATGGCCTCACGCTGCGCGGCATGAAGGTGACCGTGCTGCACATCATGCCGGCACTGATGGAGCGCCAGCTCGACGAGGCGGCGGCGTGGCTGCTCAAGACGGCACTGGAGGGCCGAGGCCAGACCATTCTCACCGGTGCCGACACCGCCGAGATCTTCGGCGACGGCAAGGTCGAGGGCGTGCGCCTCAAGGACGGGCGCGAGATTCCGGCCAGCCTCGTCGTGATGGCGGTCGGCATCCGTCCCTCGGTGGCGCTGGCGCGCGATTGCGGGCTGGATGTCGGGCGCGGGATCAAGGTGGACGACCATATGGTCACCTCCGATCCCAGCGTGCTCGCGGTCGGCGAGTGCGTTGAGCATGACGGCATGGTCTATGGCCTCGTCGCGCCCTTGTGGGAGATGTGCCGGGCGCTGGCCGACGGGCTGGTCGAGGCACCGACCGGCTATCGCGGGTCGGTCACGTCCACCAAGCTCAAGGTGGCCGGGCTGGACGTGTTCTCGGCCGGCGATTTCTCCGGCGGCGACGGCACCGAGGACATCGTGCTCCGCGACGCGTCGCGCGGCGTCTACAAGCGCGTGGTGCTCAAGGAGGATCGCGTCGTCGGCGCCGTGCTTTACGGCGATACGGCGGACGGCGGCTGGTATTTCGACCTGATGCGCAAGGCCGAGGATGTCGCGGACCTGCGCGACATTCTGATCTTCGGCCAGGCCTATGCCTCCGGAGGTGGGCGGGCGGACCCTAAGGCGGCCGTTGCGGCGCTTTCCGACGATGCGGAAATCTGCGGCTGCAACGGCGTCAGCAAGGGCAAGGTGATCGCCTGCATCGACGGCGGGTCGCACAGCCTCGATGCGGTGCGCGCTACCTGCAAGGCGTCGGCCTCCTGCGGTTCCTGCACGGGGATGGTCGAGACTCTGCTGGCGCTGACGCTGGGCGACGGTGTCGAGACGGGTGCGAAGACGATGTGCAAATGCACGAGCTTCACTCATGACGATGTCCGCCGTGAGATCGTCGCGCAGGGGATGCGTTCGATCCCCGAGGCGATGCAGAAGCTGCACTGGTCGACGCCCGACGGCTGCTCCTCCTGCCGCCCGGCGCTCAATTACTATCTGCTCTGCGCGCTGCCGGGCGAGTATGAGGACGACCAGCAGAGCCGCTTCGTCAACGAACGCCTCCACGCCAACATTCAGAAGGACGGCACCTATTCGGTGGTGCCGCGCATGTGGGGCGGCCTCACCAGCCCCAAGGAGCTTCGCGCCATCGCCGACGTGGTGGAGAAGTATGAAGCGCCGATGGTGAAGGTGACGGGCGGCCAGCGGCTCGACATCTTCGGCATCCGCAAGGAGGATCTGCCCGCCGTCTGGGCCGATCTCAACGCCGCTGGCATGGTTTCGGGCCATGCCTACGGCAAGGCGCTGCGCACGGTGAAGACCTGTGTCGGCTCCGAATGGTGCCGCTTCGGCACGCAGGATTCGACCGGGCTGGGCGTCAGGATCGAGAAGATGACGTGGGGATCGTGGATGCCTCACAAGTTCAAAATCGCCGTCTCCGGCTGCCCGCGCAACTGCGCCGAGGCGACGATCAAGGATTTCGGCGTGGTCTGCGTGGATTCGGGATACGAACTCCACATCGGCGGCAATGGCGGCATCAAGGTCCGCGCCACCGATCTGCTCTGCAAGGTCGAGACCGAACAGCAGGCCATGGATATGTGCGCCGCCTTCATCCAGCTCTACCGCGAGGAGGCGCGCTATCTGGAGCGTACCGCGCCATGGGTGGAGCGCGTCGGCCTCGATTACGTCAAGGGCCGGCTCGTCGAGGACGAGGGAAACCGCATCGCGCTCACCCGCCGTTTCCTGCACTCGCAGAGCTTCTCGCAGGACGATCCCTGGGCCGAGCGAGCGGCGGGCGCCGACCGGCAGCTTCACCATCCCATGGCCGAATTCCAGCCGATGACGGCTGTCGCAGCGGAGTGATCGACATGATCGGAGACTGGATCGATATCGGCTGGGTCAACGAGATCCCGGTGCGCGGCAGCCGCACCGTGCCGGTGGCCGGCGGCGAGGAGATCGCCGTGTTCCGCACGGCGGACGGCAAGGTGTTCGCGCTCGCCAACCGCTGTCCGCACAACGGCGGCCCGCTGAGCCAGGGCATCGTCCACGGCCACAGCGTCGCCTGCCCGCTGCACAACTGGCAGATCGCATTGTCCACGGGCGAGGCGCAGGGCGAGGACAAGGGCTGCACGCCGACCATCCCGGTGAGGGTGAGCGGCGGCCGGGTGCTACTCTGCCGCGCCTCGACGTTGAAGGCTGCCGCCTGAGGTGAGCCAGGCCATCCGCACCACCTGCGCCTATTGCGGCGTCGGCTGCGGCGTGGTCGCGACGCCGACCGGCGAACGCACGGTCGCGATCAAGGGCGATCCGGATCACCCCGCCAATGCCGGCCGCCTCTGCTCCAAGGGTACGCATCTCGGCGAGACGGTGGGGCTGGAGGGGCGGCTGCTCCATCCCATGATCGGGGAGAAGCGGGCAAGCTGGGAAAAGGCGCTCGATCTCGTGGCGCGGCGCTTCAAGGAGACGATCGCGCGGCACGGGCCGGACAGCGTCGCCTTCTACGTCTCCGGCCAGTTACTGACCGAGGATTATTACGTCGCCAACAAGCTGATGAAGGGCTTCATCGGGTCGGCCAATATCGACACCAATTCGCGGCTCTGCATGTCGAGCGCGGTGGCAGGGCATGTCCGCGCCTTCGGGGAAGATATCGTGCCCGCGAGCTACGACGACCTCGACGCAGCAAATCTGTTCGTCCTGGTCGGCTCCAACACCGCCTGGTGTCACCCGATCGTCTACCAGCGCATCCAGGCGCGCCGCGCAGCGTCGGGCGCCAAGCTGGTGGTGATCGACCCGCGCCGTACCGAGACATGCGAGGATGCCGATCTCCACCTCGCGATCCGGCCCGGCACCGACGTCGCGCTGATGAATGGGTTGCTCGCCTATTGCCGTCGCGAGGGGCTGGTGGACGAGGCGTATCTCGCCGCCAGCGTGAATGTGCCCGAAGGCTTCTGGGACTGCCTCGACGACGGGCACGATCTCTGGACGATCGCCAAGGTCTGCGACGTGGCCCCGGCCGATCTCCAGCGCTTCTACGATCTGTTCGGCGCCCATCCGCGCACCGTCACGTTGTTCAGCCAGGGCATCAATCAGTCGCTGCGCGGCACCGATCAGGTCAACGCGATCTGCAACGTCCACCTTGCCACCGGGCGGATTGGCAAGTCGGGCGCCGCGCCCTTCTCGATCACCGGCCAGCCCAATGCGATGGGGGGCAGGGAGGTGGGCGGCCTCGCCTCCAGCCTCGCCTCGCACATGGGTTTCGCGCCCGAGAATGTCGCGCGGGTCGGCCGCTTCTGGTCGGCGCCGCGCATGGCGGCGAAGCCGGGGCTCAAGGCGGTCGATCTGTTCCGCGCGGTCGGCGAGGGGCGGATCAAGGCGATCTGGATCATGGCGACCAATCCGGCCGTCTCGATGCCCGATGCCGGCCGGGTGCGCGAGGCGCTGGCCAACTGCCCATTCGTCGTCGTCTCGGACGTGATCGCCGACACCGACACGACGCGTTACGCCCATGTCCGCCTGCCCGCCGCCGGCTGGGGCGAGAAGGACGGCACCGTCACCAATTCGGAGCGGCGGGTCAGCCGCCAGCGCCCGCTCTTCGCCCTGCCCGGCGAGGCGCAGCCCGACTGGTGGATTGTCAAGGAAGTCGGCCGGCGGATGGGCTGGGGCCACGCCTTCGCCTATGATCGCCCCGCCGACGTGTGGCGCGAGCATGCCCGCCTCTCGACCTACCAGAATGACGGGGCGCGGCTGTTCGACCTCAAGGCCCATGCCGCGATCGGCAACGAGGCCTATGATGCGCTGGAGCCCTTCTCGTGGGGCGGGCGGCCCTTTGCCGATGGTCGCTTCCCGACGCCGGACGGACGGTCCCGGCTCGTCTCGGTGCGACAGGCGCCGCTCGCCGATCCGCTCGCGCAATGGCCGATGACGCTCAACACCGGACGCTATCGCGACCAGTGGCACACGATGACGCGCACCGGCCTCTCCCCCAGGCTCGCGCGCCATCGCGAGGAGCCGCTGGTCGAGATCCATCCTCGTGACGCCGAACAACTGGGCCTCACCGAAGTCGACATCGCCCGCGTCGCCACGCCGCAGGGCGAGAGCCTGTTTCGCGTGACGCTCAGCGAGGGCCAGCGGCGCGGCGAATTGTTCACGCCGATCCACTGGACCGATCGCCAGTCCAGCGGCGGGCGCTCTGGGTTGCTGCCGCGTCCGCTGGTCGATCCGCATTCGGGCCAGCCAGGCTTCAAGCAGACCCCGGCGCGCGCCGAGAAGGTGTCGGTGGAATGGCGGGGTTTCCTGCTGCTGCACGGGCATGCCGAACTGATGCCGGATTGCCTGTGGGCGACGCGGATCACCGTGCCGACCGGCACGCTCTACGAACTGGCCGGTGCAGGCGATCCCGCGCGGCTCGATCGCTGGTTGCCCAAGGGCGAGCGCGTCGAGGTGTCGGATGCGAGGCGGGGCTCGCGCAGGACCGCGATCATCGCCGACGGCCGGCTGGCCGCCGGCCTCTTCATCGCCCGCGACGACAGCCTGCCGCCGCGCGACTGGCTGATCGAGCAGCTGGGCGAGGCCGCCAGCGCCGCCGTGCTCGCCGGCCGGCCGGCCGGGAAGCAGGTCGATCGTGGCCCGATCATCTGCGTCTGCTTCGATGTCGGCCTGCGCACGATCGTCTCGGCGATCGCCGGGCAGGGGTTGGTCGATGTCCCCGCCATCGGCAAGGCGCTGGGCGCCGGCACCAATTGCGGCTCCTGCCGCCCGGCGCTCGCCCGCATCCTCGCTGAGCATCCGCCCATCCCAAAGGAAGACATCGCATGACGCAGGACGACTTCGCGCCGGGGACTGTCTGGCTGATCGGCGCCGGGCCGGGCGATCCCGAGCTTCTCACTCGCAAGGCCGAGCGGTTGCTCGGCAAGGCGGACGTGGTGTTCCACGACGCGCTGGTCGGCGCTGGCGTTTTGGCGCTGACCAGGCCGGGCGCCGAGCTGGTGAGCGTCGGCAAGCGATCGGGCCGCCACTCCAAAAGCCAGGACGACATCAACGCACTGCTGCTGAGCGCGGCGCGCGAGGGGCGGCGTGTCGTGCGGCTGAAGGGCGGCGATCCCTCCATCTTCGGCCGCTCGGCGGAGGAAATGGAATGCCTGGCGGCGGCAGGCATCCGCGTGCAGGTCTGCCCCGGCATCACCGCCGCCAGCGCGGCGGCCGGTTCGGCCGGCATCTCGCTGACGTTGCGTGGCCTTGCGCGTGGGTTGACCTTCGTCACCGCGCATGCGCGCGCCGGGGAGATGCTGGCGATCGACTGGCCGGCCCTCGTTCGCAGCGAGGCGACGCTGGCGGTTTATATGGGACGCAGCGCGGCCGGCGAGGTTGCGCGCAACCTCATCGCGGCGGGCTTGTCGTCCGAGACGGCGGTGCTGGTCGCCGTCGACGTGTCGCTGCCAAATGAGAGGCTGGTTCGTGGCCGACTTTCCGCGCTTCCTTTCCTCGTCGAGGCCGTGAGCGACGACAGCCCGACCCTGCTGCTGATCGGCGAAGCGGCGCGGGATAGACGGGCTGTCTCTGTCGATGCCGAAGTCATCGCCGTCGAAAAATGTTGAATATCGCTGAATGAAAAACCGGGCCAGGTCAGCCCGGATAAACAATTAATCAGTTGCCTTCAGCTTCCAAGCCGCAGGGCCGTCAACGGCCTATGATATCGTCCCACCCTCGCGCTGCAGAAGGCTCCGCTTGGTCGGACCGTATCTCAGGCTCTCCCATACCGCCGCTGAGCCTGCAATATCACACCAAGTCCCGTGGGGCCGTCAAAACCCTGCTCTTGGTTAAGCACCTCGTAGACAACTTTGCGTAGATGCGGAAAAACACCGAGGAACTGATTCTTAGCCGCCATGCCCCATCGACCTTACAATTGTTCCGCGAGATGAAACAATGGCCGATCCGACTTCGGTTGCCAAAGTTTCGCGGCGTCAACGATCGTGCGGTCAAGGCTCTTTGGCCTCTTTTCTGCCTGGCGGTGATGGCCATCCTGGGCGCGAGCACGATGGCGGCGATGCTTGCATGGCGCATGGATACGGTTGCAGCGACCGAGAAGCGCCAGATGATGGTCGGCGCCTATGCGCGCGAGATCGATACGCTTCGGGCCATGGCGCGAGATTACACTCGCTGGGACGATGCGGTCACACACCTCTATGGGACGGTGGATCAACGCTGGGCGCGCGCCAACATCGGCGGCACCTACGTCAACGTCGTGCTCGATCATGACGGCTCCACTCTTTTCGGCTCCGAACCATCGCACAGGGATCCTCGCCTGGACCAGGTGGCGGCGGACGCCAGGACCAAATTGCTCGCGAGGCTGCCAAGGACTCTCGACCAAGTGGACCGTGCCGACATTGTCGGATTTGTCGGCCGCTATCGCGGCGAGCCGGCGATATTCGCCGCCGGCCCGATCGTCCCGACGAACCTCGCCGAGACACCCGGGCCGTTGCGTTACGGCATCGTTATAAAAAAGCTCGACGCAAATGTGATAGCCGGATGGCAGCGCGCTTTCGATCTGACGGGACTACGCTGGTCTGGGCACGCGTCCTCGTCCCCCAATGAAATCATCGTGCGTGATGGAAACGATCCCGTCGCGGTGCTCGCATGGGATCCGGTCCGCCCCGGCTTGTCGTCTCTGGCGTCGATGTCCCCGTTCATTGCCTTATGCGGCTTTTGTTTCATCGCACTCCTAGTCGTCCTCTCACGCACGATAGTTCGGACGGACCGCGAACTCAGAACGCAGACGGAAGCCGCGACTGCCGCCGCGCTTGATTTGCAGGCCGCGCGGGATGAAGCGTTTTCGGCTCAAGGCAGGGCTGAAAAGGCTCTCGCGATCGCCGAAGCCTCCAAGGCGCAAACAGAGCGGATGGCCGCCCAGGCCGCGGTGGATGAGGCAACTCATCGTGAACAGCTTCGCGAAGCCGCCGCAACAGTCGCGGATCTGATCGAAAGTTCGGTGGGCGAGCGCGTGGCTGAACTGTTGGTCACTGCCGACGCCCTCGATACGAGCGCAGCCCGGACTTTGTCCGCTGTGGCGGATCAGGAGCGAGATGCACTGGCGGCGCAGCGGACGAGCCAGATGGCTACCGATGCCATGCAAGAGATTGCCGCTCGGGTATCGGACCTGATTACGGCCATTCACCAGATACATCGTGAAGCGAACAACACCCAGCAGGCAATCGCCGCTGCCGGTGAGCAATCCCGAGCCGTAGCAGCAGCGAATGCAACATTGAGCCGACATGTCGAGGTGATCGGAAGTTCGAGTGCGACAATCGAACAAATAGCCCACCAGACAAACCTTCTCTCGCTGAACGCGGCGATCGAGGCAGCCCGGGCCGGCGAACACGGTCGCGGCTTTGTGATCGTAGCGAACGAGGTCAAGTCCCTGGCCGAAAGCACGGGCAGGAATGCGTCCGATATCATCGACAAAGTCGGAAGGGTTGAGGCCGCCGCGGCTTCGACCGTAGCGTTGTCGGGTGAGGTGCACGACCTATTGCGCACGGTCGACCGATCGGCAACCGAGACGTCGAGAGCGGTCGATCATCAAGACACTGCCGCCAAATCGATCTTAGAGACGAGCGAGCGGGTCCGGCAAGAAGCCGAGGAGGCACTTTCGGCGATCACCTGCATCGTCGAGAGGCTTCCCGGCGTATCGACGGATGCCGCCCACACCCAGGCGGTTGGCAGCCAGATCAGAAGAAGCGCACATCTCCTGCAGGAAGAGCTTCAACAGCTGATGCGAAGCCTCCGGGCGTCCACTTGACTCGCACCTGACGTGCCGGATGACTTGGGCTGTCGGCAAAGCGCCCTTTGTCGGCGTTCCCGAGCTTCCGATCCTATCCTAATCCGGTCGGTCCCGTTCCGCGCAGTTCACCGATGATGTCCTGCAACCAAACAGATGGGCGATCTGGTGAGCCGCTCAGGTCGAGATCGTCACGTTTCCGATCCAATCTAGCACTTCACATTGATCTAGATTATGGTCCGAAAAACGGCTGATTCAGGCAAGGTGCGTCGACCACATCAACATCTCTGGCTTCGCTGGCGCTCGTTAGGCACGGTAAATGGCTTCGTCGTCGAAGCCCGCAACTGCGCTGTGTGCTGGATGCAGGATACGCGCGCCGAGCCTCTTCGAAATGATCATCCGACCACGGGTGGGAGCCGATCCCGAACCACTGGCCAAGAAGCAAGATCGCACGGATGACCCATATTTTCGATGAGCTCACGCAGAAGAGCTGCTCGGCAATCTTCGGACCATTCACGGCACAAATATAATGTGGATCCGTAAATACGAAGAAATCGAATCGATCACCATGAAATAATTGCGCAAGGAAGGATGTTGTGAAATTCTATGTGCCCTACGTGGAAGGGGAACAGCAGGCCGAAAAGGTCTGGACAAGCGTTCGCGCTTTTCTCATTGAGCAGGGCCTTTCCACCACCGATCGTCGCATACGGAAGGTGTATTTTCAGCAGCACGGGAACGATTATGAAGCCGAGGTGGGAAAAATGTTTGACGATCTTCGGGAGGAGACGATCCTCATTCTTGAGGCCGCTCATCGCAAGCTGATCTACCTGTGCACTCCTAATCGAGGAATAGTACGCGGCGACCCATATCTCATCAGCGCCCATCAAACCAAGACCTACGTCGTGGATTTCGATAGGTCCTGACGAGGTTCCGCGCGTCTTGCTTGCTCGGGTGGTTATCAGCGATCAAGAGATTGACCCAGCTCCTTGCTTCGGCGCGCTAGGAATTCACGGCGCTGCGTTTCTCCAGTGATCCCTGCGGCATCGGGGGGGCGAGGATGGGCTTTGCGCCTGAAGACCCTTGATCGCGTCCTATGGCAAGAGGCTCAGCGGATGCTGGATATCCGCCGCTGAGGCGGCGGGCGCCGAAAGGATCGACACGAGGATGGCGGCAACTCGCATGCTGGGCATCGCTTGGTCTCCGGGGAAGGGGTCAGAACTTGAAGGATGCCTCGGCGCCGAATTCCTGCGGGCGGCCGGGGATCACACGATCGATGCCGAAACCGCCAAAATAGCCGAAGCGCTGGAGCTGGACATATTTGTCGAGCACGTTGGTACCGTAGACGGCGAAGCGCAGCGGGCTGTCGGCGCTCGGGATCACGTCGATGCGGAAACCGAGCAGCGCGTAGGCCGGCAGCTTGCAGTCGAAGCCGGCGCCGTCCTGGCAGGCCCATTTCGATCCGACGCCGCGCACGTCGAGGCTCGGCGTGATGGTGCCGCCCGTGCCGATGTGGAGGTCGTAAGAGACAGCCGCGCTGAACGTGTATTTGGGCGCGGAGCTGACCGGCGTGTCCAGCGTCAGCGAGACGGCGTTCGGGCGGATCGAATCATAGGCCTGCGTCAGGTAGGAGACGTTGCCGCGCAGCGTCAGGTCGCGGGTCGGCCGCAACACGAACTCGCCCTCGAAGCCGGCTTCGTGCGCAGAGGCGGCGCTCTGGATCTGACGTGTCGAGGCGTTGCCGACGAGGATGTTCACGCCCGCCTGGATATCCGAATATTTTTGATAGAAGCCGGACAGGTTGACGATCGCGCGCTTGTCGAACAGCTCGGCCTTGATACCGCCTTCGTAGGACCAGAGCTTCTCCGGCGCGTAGAAGGAGGGGAAGCGGCCGTCCGCCGGCTGCGCGCCCAGCTGCTGGTTGAAGCCGCCGGCATTGTAGCCGTGCGACGCGGTGACGTAGGTGAACAGATTGTCGGTCCAGCGGTAGGACAACTGCACCTTGGGGTCGAAGCCGTGCCAGCTGTGCGTCTCGCGCGCGGTGAAAGCAGGGCCGGCGCAGGTCGCCAGGCCGCCGATATAGTCGCCGGTGAAGCCGCCATTGGCGCCGCCGCCATAGCCGACTTGCGCGTTCGGCGTGTTGTAATTGCAGTAATAGGTCTGCCCGTTCTTGACGAAGCTGGCGCCATTATCCGTGAAGAAGACGGTGCTGGTGCCGGTCTTCCGGTCGTGCGTGTAGCGGCCGCCAAGCGTTAGTTCGAGCCTGGGCGTGATCTTGAACGAGGCCTGCGCGAAAGCGGCATAGCTCTGATATTTGAGCGACGCGTCGTAGACGTAGCCGAGCGGATCGATCCAGTCCGGGCCGGTATCCTGCAGGAAGCGGGTATTCTGGTGGAAATAATAGAGGCCGGCGAGGAAGGTCAGCCTTTTGTCGAGCGCGGTGCCGCCGATCGTCAGCTCCTGGGTGAACTGCCTGGTGCGCGTATCATCATATTCGGCATAGATGTCGTTCGGCGTGTCGTCGGTCGGCGTGTAGAATTTCGCGCGGCTGCGGCGATAGGCGGTCACCGAGTGGATCGCGATCTCGTCGGTCAGATCGTAGGTGATGCGGCCGTTGAGCGTCGTCACGTCGGTATGGTTGAACGGCCCTTGGCCGACGTAACGGGCTATCCCCTTGCCGGCGTCGCCGCCGGTTGCGGTATCGGTCGTGAGCGCGCTGGTGGGGGCGCCCAATGTCGCTCCGCCATAGACGAGGTACGGGTCGCCCAGCACCGGATAGGCGGTGCAATAAGGCACGCTGTGGAGCGCGTTGTAATTCTGGATGTAGCCGTCCGATCGGCAGCCGACCGGGATCGTGGCGCCACCATCGGTGTGCGACCAGTCATATTCGCCAAGCAGGTCGATCTTGAGCGGACCCTTGTCGATGCGTAGCTGGCCGCGGCCCGACCGGCTGTTGATGTCGCCGCTGCGGCCGTCGTCGAGGACATGGTGGATATAGCCATCGGCATTCTGGGTGCGGAAGCTCAGCCGGGCCGCAATGCCATCCGTGATCGGCAGTTTGATCGCCCCCTCGGAATCGACCCGGCCGGATGAGCCCACGCGCAGCTGCGCATACCCCTCGAAGCGTTTCGGTGGGCGCTGAGTGGTGAGCAGCACCCCGCCGGCAGTAGTGTTCTTCCCCGAAAGCGTGGCCTGGGGCCCCTTCAG
>BACX01000668.1 GCA_000333335.1 Sphingomonas-like bacterium B12
CGGCGAAAAGACCGAGATGTACTGGGCGATCCGCTGCTATGAGATCGCGATCGAGGAAGGGGTGAAGTTCTTCGTCTACGGCAATCTCGACTACACGCTCAAAAAAGCTGGATACCGCTCCGCCTTCCGCACCGGCCACTATGACGGGAAAGGCCGGATCGGCGAGTGGATCCTTCAGCAGAACCGATCCAATGGCGACCGGATGGGCGCGGCATTGTTCACCACCGGCCCCTATATCGAGATGGCGTTCTCGGCGCAGACTCCGATGACGCCGCGGTTGGAGGACGGGGTGCTCACCTGGCGAGTGCCGCTGGGGTCGGGTGCCGTGGCGCATGTCGCGCTGGAGGATTGCGGCCATTATGTTCGCTGGCTGTTCGATAATGGTGATCGCGCCAACGGCATGGACCTGGAGGTGGCGATCGAGCCTGTCCGCTACGCCGATCTTGCCGCTGCATTCGAGCGGGTGACCGGGCATCCTGCCCGTTTCATCGATACAGACCTCGACAGCTATTTCGCGCCCATCCAGGCGATCGCTGGCATGCCGGCGGGCTACAATGCCGATCCGAACGACAAGGCTACGATGAGCTTCCGCGACAATTTCACTGGCTTCTGGAACCAGTGGAAGCACGAGATCATCCAGCGGGACTATGCTTTGCTCGACGAACTCCACCCGAACCGCATCAGAAGCGCAGAGGATTGGATGCGACGCGAGGAACAGCGGGCTCAGGAGGTGAGTGGCCAGACGCTCTGGGAACGCATGCAGCCTGAAAACCTCTCGAAGCGGCCCATCCTGAAGCTGAGCGAGGATCGGCGGCGCGGCGCGCTCTGAAGGGAGCCGCCATCCGAATGGAAAGAGAGCCGGGCACTCCGCATCACGCGTAGTAATCCGGCGCCTGCCTGAAGCTGGGCCAAGTCTCCGGGTCGCGGCCTGTTACCACGACGGGCATGCAGAGTTGCCGCTCTCATCGGCCAGACGTCGGCGGCTACCTCGCTGAAACGGGCCGGATCTGGCAAGGACGGTGCCATGAGCGATGTGCAAGACTTGACGGGGCGGTTACGCACCGACCTCAAAGCGGCCATGCTTGGCCGGCGCGTGGCGGAGATCGAGGTGCTGCGTAGCCTGATCGCCGCGATCGACGATGCGCAAGCCGTTCCGGTGAGCAGTCTTCACGAGACATACGTCGTACGGGCCTTCGGCGATCTGCCGCGCGGCGATGAAGGTGAGACAGCAGCGTCAATCAAGATGAGACTCCGTTTTGAGCTGTCGGCGTAGGGCGTAGCCCGCAGCCGACAGCTCAAAACGGAAGCCCCTTCGAAGGGCTTTGGTGGTCGTGACCGGCCTACATCCGGGCTTTTCCGTGAGGGAAGAGCCCGGGTGAGCGGTCGACACGTCAACGATCATCAGATGAGGCTCTTCATGAAACATCGTCAAAGCGACCCACTGCCGCTGGCAGCGGCTAAGGCCGGCATCAGCCGGGCGACAGCCTATCGGCTGCTCAAGGACGGGAAGCTGCCGTCGCAGAGGGCAGAGCCACGTGGCAGGCGTCGGCCAGACCCGCTGGCAGAGATATTCGACGCGGAAATCGTCCCACTTCTCCAGGCGGCGCCGGGGCTACGGGCGGTCGCCATCTTCGAGGAGATGCTGCGCCGGCATCCGGATCTCTCGCCCGGTATCCGCCGGACGATGGAGCGGCGCATCCGGACATGGCGGCGCG
>BACX01000667.1 GCA_000333335.1 Sphingomonas-like bacterium B12
AGACGGCGATAGCCGCCGTGTGCCTGCCTGAAATGATCGAGAAAAGAGATGTTTTGTCGAGTGCGAGTTCATTGCGAAAAGCGTATCGCCCGCGCATAAGATGACCTCCGGTAAGCAGAGACCATGATGCTGTCGCATGTAACGGTAGGCGTCCAAGACGTTGAGCGAGCTCGCCGCTTCTACAGTCCGATTTTGCGGGCCCTTGGTCTGAAGGCGAGATTTGCCGACGCCCATTGGGCCGGGTGGCAACCATCCCATGGCGACCGGCCGCTCTTCATCGTGACCCGGCCGTTCAACGGCGAAGAAGCTACTGTAGGGAATGGTCAGATGATCGCTCTGATGGCGGACAAGCGCGCCACGGTCGATCAATGCCACGCCTTGGCGCTTGAGCTAGGTGGAATTGACGCGGGGCAGCCCGGCGTTCGACCGCACTACCACCCTCTGTACTACGGTGCCTATTTTCGCGATCCCGACGGGAATAAGCTCTGTGTTTGCTGCCACCTGCCCGAATGACCTTCCCCTCAAGACACGACAGCGTTCCTGATGCACTCACGAACGAGAATGCTCCTGCCTATTGCGCTGGAGCTGCTGAAATACGCCGAGCCGATCAGTGATCTGCCAATGTCCCGTTAGACGATCCTCGTTGTCGAACATGTAGGCCGTGGCCCCCGACATACGGATTGTTTGGCCGGTCGCCTTGAACCCCGGCAGGTCGCCCTGATGCGTGCCCGTCCAGAGCCACGTCATGACGACAGTCGCGCCGTCGGCGAGCAGGTCCTGGATGTCAAAGCGCTGGTCGGGGAAGGCCGCCCGAGACTTGAGAACCCGATCCTTGAATTCGGCGCGATCAAGGTTTCTGCCCTCCCATGGGTCGCCCGGGTCGTGGTGAATCGTATATGTGTCCGCGACGAAGGTGTCAGCCGCGCTCGCGTCCCCTTCGTCCCAGACCTGCCGAATGAAAGCGACGAGCCGCTTTTTGCGCTCGTCCATCGTCTTCATGATCATTCCCCGCTCAGATTTGGTCTAGAAAGCACCAAAGCGTGGTACCGCACGTCCGGGGGCCACGTCGCCATTCGTTCGGCGAAGGATACATCCTCACCAGCGAACAAGGCGCGGATCGCTTCCTCGTAACCCGGCAGGTCGCCGGCCAGAGCGGAGAGGAAATTGTAGGTGCGCTCCTGTGCCACCTTGCGATCGGTCTGTCCGCCGTCAGCGCGACGCGCTTCATCGACAAGGCGACGCAGCGCCTGCGAGGCTCCTCCCGATTGTCTCGCAAGCCACTCCCAATGGCGTGGCAGCAAGGTCACCTCGCGCGCAACCACGCCCAACTTTGGTCGCCCGCGGGATTTGACTGGCGTGCCTGTCCGCTCACCCTTCGCAACGGCGGCGCGCGCTCCACGCGCACCTTGCTCGGTCAACCGCGTGACGATGTCCGCCGTCGTGCCCCGCAGGTCGAGGTCGATCACCGCGCCGGATGCGTCGTCGAACGTGAGGACGGCGCCATCCATTCCGGTTTCGGCGGCCTTGATCGCCAACGCCACGTCGATCAGCGTTCCGCTCGCAATACGCCGGGTGCCGGCAAACGCGGTGCAGGGGATGGACAGATAGTCGGCCATATCCGCGTTTTAGCCGGGTATATTGATCCGTCAATATGCCCGGATGATATTGTGCTTCCTCGATGGCCATAGTAACACGATCCGAGCAGAAAGGGGCGTACATGATGCAGGAGGGACGAAAAGCGCTTCTAGCGGCCTACAAGGAGCGCAAGGTCGAGACTGGCGTCTATGCCGTCCGATGCGCCGCATCCCATCAAGTGTGGGTCGGCAGCGCGCCTGACCTGTCCACCATCCGGAACCGCATCTGGTTCACGCTACGACAGGGAGGCAACCCCCATAAATCGCTTCAGGCGGCATGGGTCGCGTATGGCAGCGATGCATTCAGCTTCGAGGTCGTCGCGCGGCTGCCCGATAGTGACGACGATCCGGCCTATATCCGGAATGGGATCCTCAAGATCCTGCATGGTGAATGGGTGGAGAAGCTGAACGGCGTCCGCATCTAATCGACTGCGCTGGCTATCGAGTGGGCCACACACCCTGCGACCGCGCTGGCCATTCCTCGGATAGCAGACCATAGATCAACGAGTCCCGCACGCCGATGTGGGTCTGCCACTCCGCGCGAAGCCTGCCTTCGAACGTGAAGCCGAGCGCAGTCAACAGCGCGATCGACCGGACATTATCCGGATCGGTATCGGCGAAGACGCGTCGGCTTCCCTGCACGAACAGGTGGTCGATCAGCAGAGCGACGGCTTCGCGGGCATAGCCATGCCCATACGCATCCCGTGCGAGAAGATAGCCGATCTCCGAGACGCCATCGCGTTTCCGACCCGCTGATACAAAGCCGATCGCGCGGTCCCCGCCGGAATGAACGATCGTCCAGGACCGCCAGTCGGACCCTTCGTCACCCGAGAAGTAGCCGCGCAACTCCTCGACGCTGTCGAACGGCGCGCGTGACCACCATTGCATCGCCTGCGGATCGGCCATCGTGGCGAACAACGCTTCCGCGTCGGCCGGCTGCCGCGGTCGCAGTGTCAGGCGCCTGCCACCGCGCAGATGTCCTGTGGGCTCCATCTTGAATGTCATGGTCGGCTCCGATCGGTGGCGCTAGACGCCGAAATCGATCGAAGCTGGCTTCGCCGTGCGCGCTCCTCCGCGCCCCGGGCCACGCGCCAATGCATGAGATCGTCTCCGCCCGGCCCGGGCTCGACGGCTAGCGTCGGCGCCGGGCGGGGTGCGCTCTCGGCGTCGATCAGGGTCAGCTTCAGGCTATGGCCCGTCTCCGCGTCGATGAAGCGCAGTGGCCCGCCTTCGCCGGACGCTTCGCGCCATTTGTCGCCGACCTGCACCATCGCCTGCATGAGCAGGGTCAGATCCCGGCCCTTATCCGTGGGAACATATTCATACCGATCAGGCCGGGTCTGGTATTGCCGCCGCTCGATCAGTCCCGACTGCTCCAATGCCTTCAGTCGATCGGCGAGGGTCGCATTGGTGACGCCGGTGGAGCGTTGCAGATCGTCGTAGCGCGTCAGGCCCAGCAACAGGTCGCGCATGATGAGCAGCCCCCAGCGGTCGCCGATTGCCGCCATCACTTCCGCGATCGAGCAGGCCATGCCCTCGAAACCCTTTGATCGCATGTCCATACCCCAGTTGCAACGATCTCCATATCAACTCTCATTATGAGAGTTGATATGCTCCTATGATCAGAGTTAGATGATCCGGCGAACCTTTAGGAGTCGGAAAATGACCGGTATCTCTCGGATCTTCGTGATTGGTGCGACAGGTGCGCAGGGCCTGCCGGTCGTGCGCGGTCTCGTGGCGGATGGACGCTATTCGGTCCTTGCCCTGACACGCGATCCCGGATCGGCCCGGGCGCAGATGTTGGCCGCCATGGGGGACGTTTCCTTCCTCGAAGGCAGCTTTGCGGACGAGTCCATNTGCGCGAAGGCAGCGCG
>BACX01000666.1 GCA_000333335.1 Sphingomonas-like bacterium B12
GCTTCTGATCGAAATAGCTCCTGCTAGAATGCAGAAAGTGCGTTTTGTTGGCCACATGCTACTCGTAACGGATAGGTGTGAGAAACCGCGGGCCGATCATACATGGGCCGGATTGGTCGCTTCTTTCAGCGCAGAAAGTTGTCCGATGCCTTGGCAGACGCCATCGGCTGGCCGAGCACGACGAGGTCTGCCGCATTGTTGATAACGACGGAGGTGACGTGCAGTGCAGTTGCATATTCCCGCCTGCACAGACCCTAGGGCAACGCCTTGAGCAGTTCGCCATTCCACGGGTAGACCGGCGCGATCCGCACCGTGACCTTCGCCATGTCGGGCCGAAGATCAGTAGCGAGACCCTCTTACATCGCTTGCCCGTTTTACGCGCGGGTTGGCTGTCACGTGCCCATACGAGCGAGCGCGTCACGGGCGGTCCGGGCAGGTGGTCGGCGATGATGGCCCGCGCGGTGACGATCGCGATCATGGCGTCACCCGCCGGGCTGCGTCGAAGGCGAGCCGGGAGGCATGCGTGACCATGACCCCATGCGCCACGCCATCGTAAACGAGCAGCTCCGCATCGGGGATAGACGCGGCATAGGCCCGGCCGCTGCTGTCAAGCGGCGCGGACGCATCGCGGTCGCCATGGATGATCGTGACCGGGAGGTCGAGGGCAGCGGCTTCGGCGGAGAGATCACTTAGCGCGATCGTCCGCTGGAACGCGACGACGGCGCGCCGGGAGCAATCGAGCAATGTCGCTGCCATCCACTCGTTGATGCGATCCGGCGTCCCCGGAGCGAAGGGTTCGATATTGGCGTCGATCCATCCCGAGAGGTCAGAAGCAAGTTGCGCGCATAGCCCGTCGACCATCTCGGGCGTGATTCCGCCGAAGCCGACGACCCGCGGCCCCGTTGCGCCCACGAGGATCAACCGGGCGACGCGCGCCCGGCCGTGACGCGAAAGATAGCGGATCGCCTCACCGCCTGCACCGGAATGCGCGACCAGCGTGACGCCGTTGAGGTCGAGCGCGTCGAGTACGGCAGCGAGATCATCGGCAAGGCTGTCATAGTCGTAGCCTGGTCGGTCGGTGGATCGGCCATGGCCGTTGCGATCGTATGCGATGGTGCGAACACCGGCGGCATTGAGGTGGAGCATGGTTTCGCCCCAGATCCGCCCATCCATTCCCCAGCCGGCCATGAGGACGACAGGCGGTCCTTCGCCCCAGTCACGGACGAATAGCGCATGGCCATGTCCACGCTGAATGAAGGCGGGGCTCATGCGACGGGCCCGTCGAGGAAGCCGATCACTTCGGCGATCCGTCCGTCGGTGGAGAGTCGGACGATGTCGGTGCCGCTGACGATCGGTCCCCCATGGTCGGGCGCCATCACCCACGAAAAGCGCACGAATCTGCCATGCGCATCGGGGGCGCCGCGAAGGGTGAAGGCGTGACCCGGATATTGAGCCCGGGCGCTGGCGATCATGGCGGCGATACCGGCATGGCCTTCGCCCGCCATCATCGGATCGACGTAGCGCGCGTCCTCGGCCCAGCCGTCCGAGAGGCGACGACTTCGCGATGTAGCGTCGGGATCGTTCCATAGCGCCAGATAGCCGCGCGCCAGCGTGTCCGGGTCGGTCATCATCCGTCTCCTCAGTGTTGCGAGATCGAAGATGCAGCTGGGCAGCAGGCAGCACGATTACCCGACAGGTAATGGCATCGCGCCGGCGCCGCGGTAGGATGCGGCCATGGCGACACGAGCGACCACCGTTGGGGATGTGCTACGCGACTGGCGGGCAAGGCGGCGACTGAGCCAGCTCGACCTTGCCGGCGAGGCGGATGTATCCACGCGCCACCTCAGCTTCGTTGAAAGCGGTCGGGCGGCGCCCAGCCGCGACTTGCTACTACGGCTCGCCGAACCGCTCGCGATGCCGCTCCGGGAGCAAAACCGGCTGTTGCTCGCGGCGGGATATGCACCCGTGCATGGCGAACGGGCGCTCGACGCGCCCGACATGGTGGCCGCGCTTGCGGCGGTCGAAGCGGTCTTGCGCGCGCACGCCCCGTTTCCGGCGCTCGCGGTCGATCGCCACTGGAACCTGGTCCGCGCCAACGATGCGGCGACCGCTATAATGACCGGCATCGATCCGATGCTCCTATCGTCGCCGATCAATGTGTTGCGGGCGACGCTCCATCCGAAAGGTTTGGCGCCGCGCATCGCGAACCTCGCCGAATGGCGGCATCATCTCCTGGCGCGCCTACGCGTGGACATCGATCGGTCGGCCGATCCGGCGCTCGAAGCGTTGCATGCCGACTTGCGGGGCTATCCCTACCCCGCCAGTCGCGAGCCACGAGCCCCGGTCGCCCGCATCGCAGTACCGCTCGCGATCCACAGCGAGGCTCACGGTAGCGTGCTGTCGTTCCTGTCGACCACGACCATATTCGGTACGGCCACGGACGTGACGCTGGCCGAACTGATGCTGGAATGCTTCTACCCGGCCGACGATGACACCCGGCAGGTACTGCTCAGCGGTTCACGTCCGTGATCGTGTGTGTGACGTGCCCCTGATCGCCGAGAAAGTCGATCGTCGCACGGCCGCCCGCCGCGACTTGAGCTCCAAGCGTTTGCGGCCGTCCGTATTTCGCAGTGCCAGCAGCGATGCCCTGTCCGGTGTGCGACCGAGGAAGGCACGCGGCGACACCCTGGCGCCCACAGCGCGCATGGCAGCGTCGCGCTGCGCGCTGGCGGTCAAGCCGCTCCACAGTCGGGAAGTCGACGGGCCGGTCGGGACGATCGTTGATTGTAGGACCCGCCTGCAGCGTCTCTCCTGTTTCGTCGCTGCTGAACGCCACCGTCTGGTTCCACCGCCAGCGGTCGAAGGACAGGGCGCCGAGGTTGGTCGGCTTGCCGACCTTCAGCGCGCCGAAAAAGACCACCCCGCCATTCTCGGTGCCCTCGTCGTTGTAGACGAGAATTCCCGCCTGAGGGCGATCAGGATGCGGCGTCTCGCGCCCCGTGGCGATGATGCCGGGCATCCGGTCGCGCGAGGCGATCGTCATGCGCAAGGTGCCGTCGGGCTTGCGGATGGTGATGCGCTGGACGTCGAACGTGGCGGCCTTTGAGCTGGGATTTGCGCTCAGCATCAACCAGACAAAGACAAGCGTGGTGACCGCCGCATAGGCGCCGATCGCTCGCGAGGCATCGATTCTCATGCGCTATCTTCCCCTTAGGGGCCGCGGAGCAAGCCGTGTTCGCAACGTCACAATGAAGTGGAGCCGCTTATGCTTTCCATCATCGCCGCACTTCTTTCCGCCATGCCGGGGCCGCCACCGAAGGCCGTAATGCCGAAGGAGACGATTCAGGAGATTACTCTGGCGCCGATCTTTCGCTATCGCTTCATGTGTTCGGAGCATCCGGCGGGCGAGCTGCAGTATGCGGGTGACGCGCTCGGAACGGACTGCCTTGTCTTCGGTGGAATGGACGGCGATACCGGCTTTGCAAAGCTCTATCGCGACGACGGCAATGCTAATACCGACTGGTATGGATGGCACACCGACGTGCTGGCACCCGTCAACGGTGTGGTGGCATTCGTCTACGAAAACCCGCGGATTAATACGCCGGGCAAGCTGGGGCCGCCCCCCGCAGGCACCGTTCGCATCCGCACCAGCAATGGACTGATCGTGACCATGGGGCATCTTGCAAATATCCGGGTCCATGTCGGCGACACGGTCGGGGCTGGGCAGGTGTTGGGCGTCGATGGAAACAACGGCAACGCGCGCGCACCGCACATCCATGTCGGCGCCTATCGTGAGGCCACCAACGAACCGCTCCAGATCCGATGGGACCTGCGCAGCTTGGCCAAGACGACACCGTTCGCCAAGACGGGCGGATGAGGCGTAGCATAGGGAGGATTTGCAATGCTGGAGGCTCGATGCCACTGTGGCCGCGTATCGATCATCGTGCCGCGACGACCGCGTCTCCTCACTGCCTGTAATTGCTCGCTGTGCGGCAGGATTCAGCCGTTGTTCGCCTACTACAAAGCCGCATCAGTCGAGGTACGTTCTACCGCTGACGGCCTTGATAGCTATGCATGGGGCCACCGTGTACTGCGCTGGTATCGGTGCGGATACTGTGGATGTTTCACGTACCATGAACCGGCGCAACGCAGACCTGACGGTACATCGCGCATCGGCGTCAATCTCGCGCTCGTCACAGATTCGGACCACCTGACCGGGGTGGCCGTCAATCTGCGGGACGGCGCCGCCGACACCTGGGAGGTGATCGACCGATTTCGCTTTGGCATCCTGCCAGGACAGTGATGGTGCCTGATTTTGGCCGTGTCTCGGACGGCTGTTGGGCCATTCGCTGCTTGCTGTAGTCGATGACGGCTTCACGCGGAGAAAGGCGGCTATCCCATTCATCACGGCGCTTCGTGCGCCAGAATGTTCAGTAGCCGTCCGAACGGATCGCGCACGAAGAAGCGATGCACGCCCCAGGGTTCATGGGTGGGACCATAGGTAATCTCGTGCCCGGCCGCGACGAGCCGCGCATGCACAGCGTCGAGATCGTCGACCTCGATTGATAGATCGGGCACCGGCGTGCCGGAGCCGCCTTCGGTCGCGAAGCTGACTTGCGGCACGGCTTGGCCGGACCCGACAAAGGTGACGATCCAGCCGTGGTCCATGCCGATCGTCATGCCCAGCATGTCACCGTAGAAGCCGCGCGCCCGGTCGATGTCGGTGGTAGCGATGTTGGCAAGGATCCGGGTCACGCTCATGCTCGTCTCCCTTGCTGGTCCTCAGTCGTCTTCCCAGGCGATGGCGGCAATGCGCCAGCCCTGCTTGTCCCGGACCATTTGGATCAACTTGGCGCCGCTGCCAGCATAAGGCGCGCCGTGATGCTTTCCGCTTTTCATGTAAGTTGAGTGGCGGCAGGCGATATCGCGGAGCACCTGTGTGCTGGCCCCGGTTTCCCATTCGTGGAAATCCGTCAGCGTGCCGTCAGCCAGCATCCGATCGCGCGGTGCGATGAAGGTCTCGACCGTCATCATCTCGACACCCGTAGCGCCGGTGCGCACGATCGCCGCCCCGGGCAGGAACAGGCTGCGCAGTCGATCCACGGAGATCGCGCGTCCGCCACGATTGTCGAAAGCCGCGTAGAACTCGGCGACTAGCGCGTCGATCGCGGTTGCCGTCGGAACGATCGCCCGCAGGGGTCATAGAAGCGCCGGCGTCCCCACCCAGAGCACGCGGACCGGCGTCGTCCCGTCGTTGCGCATGCGATAGGGATGGCGTTGTTCGAAATGCGTGCTGTCGCCGGCGTTAAGCGTGAAATGCTCGCGCCCGACCCAGACGTCGAGCGTGCCCTCAAGCACGTACCAGAAGCCCTCGCCCTCTCGATGCGATATCGTCGAGGCATGCCCGGGCGGAACCGTCATGTGCAGCGCTTCCATGCGGCGCTCGGCGTGACTGCCGCTGAGGCGCACGTAATCGACCGGGCTGGTGCCGACCTGCAGATGCTCCGGGGCATCGGCGCGTCGGACGATCTGGCCCGGTGCCGGTGTCACAATGAAGTAGCCTATCTCGACGTCCAGCGCTGCCGCGATCTGCGTCAGCGAGACTAGCGACGGCATCGCCTGGTCGCGCTCCACTTGCGACAGGAAGGGACGGATAGACCCGAGGCAACTGCAAGGTCCTTCAACGTCATGCCGAGGCGTTGACGGCGCTGCCGGATCGCTCCGCCGATTGGTGGAGGACCGGAATCTGTGTCCGCCATCGCCTGTGGAGTTCTGGCCAAGCTGCTCGCCTCGTGATGCTCTCATGCCGGTACCAAAAATTGTTATCTGTTGTCAAAATAGTTTGACAGCGCCAGAACGATTATGATGTCCGACGCTCTGGAGGTGGTCAATGTACCCACATATCTCTACCACATCTTCCGGAGAGGTCGGCCTCACCACGGCGCGGCTAACCCTGCAACCTTCGGAGCTCTCGGACTTCGCCGACATGGTCGCGCTTTGGGGGGATGCAGAAGTGGTGCGCTACATCGGTGGGCGAGCCTTCTCGGAAGAAGAGGCTTGGCAACGGCTGTTGCGCTATCGAGGCCATTGGGCGCTGCTGGGCTACGGTTATTGGACGATCCGAGAAGCGGCAACCGGCGCATTCGTTGGAGAAATCGGCTTTGCGGATTGGCATCGAGCCGGCTTACCTGAACTTGTCGGAAGGCCGGAAGGCGGATGGGTTTTGGATCCGGCGATGCAAGGCAAGGGTTATGCAGGAGAGGCGCTGGATGCTGCCCTGGCGTGGCTCGAATGCACGATAAATCCGCCGTCAACGACCTGCATCATTGCCCCTGAGAATGAGCGTTCCCTCCAACTCGCACAGCGGAGAGGTTATCGGATCGTCCGGCAGGCAACTTATCGAGAAAGTCATACATGTGTTCTTGTGCGCGAGCGCCACAAAGATGGTTGAAGTAAGCTCCACCTGAAAAGTGCTTCGCTGCCGGATTTTTCGTCCATGTCGAATCGTAATTCTGCTTTTTTATCATATTCACGCAGTTCATTTGGTAGAATTAGTGGTATTGTTAAAGAGATTGGCGTTCATATTATAGTGGGAGATTTTTGTACGCTGCGCAATTGAACCAAACGTCGACAGTGGAGTGGTGTCCTGTTCGCTCCTCGCCGCTGTGGCGGCAGACCTGCTTTCGGCCTGGAGCGAATGCCTGGAATTGTTGGGTCGCGCTGAGCCATTTCGCCGGGACAGGCCCCGGGTCTCGA
>BACX01000665.1 GCA_000333335.1 Sphingomonas-like bacterium B12
TCGAGCTGCTTGGCCACCGCATTACCTTCACCGACAAAGCCGATGAAAAGTTTCGCCCTGTTCTGCAACGTCTCGAACGGAGCTGCCCGAGCGAGCTCGCAAAGCTGCACCTGCGCGACAAGGCCGCGTCAGCCTGGCGGTCGGCGTTCACTTCCGTTTCGCTCAACGACGACGACCCTCCGGTCTGGATGCGGATCACGCCACGCCGCGTGATGTATGACGGATACCACATCGGAAGTCGCGGGCTGCAGATGAAAGTGGGGCTCGAAGCGACCACGGAGACGTTCGTGGGGAACCGCCCAACCGACCCGGTGCCCACGTCGCTACCCAATATCTCCCCGACTACCGCGTCCAACGAGGGACTGAACCTATTCATCCCCGTAACCGCTGACTATCGAGAGCTCGAACCGGTCATTCAGCGCGCCCTGACGAAACGCTCCGCCAGGCCGTTCGTACTGCCGGGGATCGGTCCGGTCCAGGCGCGGTTCGATCATCTGATCGCCTACGGCACGGCAGGCGGCCGGATCGCAGTTGGCATCGATCTTCAGGCCAATCCCGTCGGGTCGCCTCGCGACGTCACGCGCGGACGGATCTGGATTACGGCACGGCCGATCAACGCGCCCGGATCGGCACGCGTCGGCTTTGCCGAGCTGTCGGTGGCGGGCGACACTGACCGAACGAGCGGCGACATCCTCGTGGCGCTGGGAAACAGCCCCGGCGTTTGCGACCTCATCGCATCCGCGCTGGAACAGAATCTGTCGAGGGATCTTGGCGATCTGCTCGCGAAGGTGCGCAGGGTGATCAACGAGAAGCGCGTCGCTGATTTTGTGGTGCATGTGCGCATCGACCGCATCCAGACTGGTCGCCTCCAGGCGCTCGGCGATGGAGTCCATCTCCCGGTGCGCGTTATCGGGGGAGCCGCCTTGGCCTACCGGCCGCGGGGCTCGGACAGTTAGCATGACCCGCGCCAATGATCCGCAAATCGAGGAGACCCTTTATGGGATGGAGCAAGATCGATGAGGCGCCGCCCCGATGGGACGGCCGATACTGGTCCGGACGATCGAAAGCGAGAAGCCAACGCCGGCATTTCTCGAAAATGATGGCGTCTGTTATGCCGGGGCGCGATGGTGCAGGGCCCGAGCAAGTTGCTGTACGGCACCCCGATCGAATGGTGCGAACCCCGAGGCGACCAAGCGCTTTAGCCGAAGCCAAATCCGGTCCCTCGCCGCACCTGGTGCGCCGAACCGTCGGGCGGGGAAGTGAGAAAAAGGGGGGCAGCGGCGTTGCGGCCAACTGGACGTCCGAAACGTCAACCGGCGAAGCAAATCTTCAAATGACGCGATTTGTTCGGCCAGCTGACGTCGCCTGCGGTAGACCTGCCTCTCACCCATGACTTGCCACATTGACGCATATCGACCCACTGATTTATGGCCTTTTAACAATGTCTCTCTAGCGCAGCGATTATGGAAATGCTGCCTGTTCGACCTGCCGCCTGTATGGCCTGCAAAAGCGACGAAACGCTCGATTTCGCCTTCTCGATGGCGTTTCAGCCGATCGTTGATATCCATTCGGGTCGGGCATGGGCGTACGAGGCTTTGGTGCGTGGTACCGATGGCGCGCCTGCGAAGAGCGTGCTGGACCGAGTGACGCCGGAAAACCGCTATATTTTTGATCAGCGATGCCGGGTGGCGGCGATCGAACGCGCGGTTGCGGCGGGTATTCTGGACGGCGACGCTCTGCTGTCCATTAATTTTCTTCCCAATGCTGTCTACTCGCCCAAGGCCTGCATCCAGCTTACGCTCCAAACGGCCTCGGCGCAGCGACTTCCGACGAATCGGCTGGTCTTCGAGTTTACCGAAAACGAACGGATGACAGACCCCACACATGTGAAGCGGATTATCGAATGCTATCAGGCGATGGGATTTGGAACGGCGCTTGACGACTTCGGAGCCGGACATGCAGGGCTGAACCTTCTCGCCCAGTTCCAGCCCAACATGATCAAGCTCGACATGGAATTGCTGCGCGGGCTCGACGCGAGCGGACCGCGCCGGGCCATCGTCGAGGCCGTCGTCGGTCTGTGTTCGAGACTAGGCATTGGCGTTATCGCGGAGGGGATCGAAACCCGAAGCGAACTCGACGCCGTTCGCTCGCTCGGGATCGACCTCGTGCAGGGATATCTCTTGGCGCGGCCAGCGTTCGAAGCACTGCCTTCATTCGCCGTCCCTGAAATTAGCTCGTCCAACGGAATGGCATAGCGAGAGAGTTCGCCCAAAAATGATGCATGCCTTCACGATCGCCGACGTATGTCTGGATGCAGACGATATTTGCCGCCGGCTCAAAACCTACAACGGCGACGGGGGGTTGGAAGGATCCCGCAGAGCTCTTTGGGACAGCTGCGGTCCCGCGATTGCGGATGGGATCCAGACGCATTTCAGCGACGAGATGCTGAGAAAGGCTAAGGGCACTCAGAATCGATCCGAGCCGGAGCGGAGATCCTTTGCCGAGGCGCTCGCCGCATCTCCAACCTACTGCTATTCCAAGCCGGTTGACGAGCGCTGGGTTCGGGAAATCGCCGTCGTTGGCGGCTATCTCGAGCATCTTGATTGGACGAGCGACGCCATCGCGGCACAAGCGATGGCGCGAACCAACTGCATTCTATCCAGCGTCCGCAAAGCGATGCCCGACGATGTCCTGGGATTTTCGAAGGCATCATCAGCTATAGAGCGCGGCGAGATGATCGCACTGGGAAATCATTCTTGCGGAGATTGCGAGCATACGCCGACGGCGGGAGAATGACAGACGTTCTGAAGTAAGCGCGAGATTCAGGGAGGATATTGCCTCTATCCTCGGCGAAGCCGCCCGAGACGCGCATAGCATTGCCGGAAGGGTCACTGACACGGCGACTTTAACGCGGGGGATGCTCGACGAGGCATCGGAAGTTGCTGCCGCCGCAGAACAATCATCTGACGCGATGCGCGTCGCGGCTCGAACGGCGCTGGGTCTGATCAAGGCCATCGATCAAGCACGCGACGAGGTCGAGAAGTCGGTTTCGATCGTTTCTCGTGCGACCTCGCGGTCAAAACAGGCGGTTTCGGTCGCCGAGGTGCTGTCCGGACATGCCAAGGCCATTGAATCTACCCTCGGCCTGATCCGCGACATCGCGGGTCAAACCAATTTGCTGGCGCTGAATGCGACGATCGAAGCAGCGCGGGCAGGCGATGCCGGTCGCGGCTTCGCCGTTGTAGCGCAAGAAGTGAAGTCCCTTGCCGCACAGACCGCACGCGCGACCGATGAAATCGCAGACAAGATCGCAGCAATCCAGTCTGCCAGCCGCGAGACGCTTGACGTCAACGAATCGATTCGCTCGATGATCGAGGAGGTCCGCACGTCCGGCGAACGCAACCGTGCTGCGATCAACATCCAGGCTCAAACGGTCGTCGAGATCACGGGGGCAGTCGACGAAACAGCAGTCACTGCGAATGTGATGTCGAATACGATTGCCGCCATTTTGTCAAAATCAGACGCGGTTGCAAGCGATATGGACGGTCTTGAAGCGGGGTTCCGATCGGTTGACATGCAACTGGCTCGGCTCGAGGCGACTACCGGCGATTTCGTCATTGGACTGCGGCAAAGCGACACGGAAGCTGGGATTATCGACTCCGATCGACACATGGCTATCGCCTAGCCGCTTTCGGGACATACCGGAGTGTCCGAAATCGATATGAGGTACTGCCGATCAGCAACGCGCCCAGTTCCGGTCGTTGAGAGCGCAGCGGCTCAATCCCGAAAGCGGACGGTCTTCGTGCAGAATTTGCCCCTCGTTGCACGTTCAATCGCTGCGTATAGCGAGCCTACGGCTTGTCTTGAATGGCATACCGCATCTTGGCCCGGGGAAGCATAAAGCTCGGAACAGCTCGCCCAGCGGTCACCAAGACCTGATCGATGGGGAGGGAACTGCTCAGCGACCATATTCGGACAAGAGATCAGCCAATCGGTCGAGCAGCCGAGCAACTCTATGCGGTTGGGGATCAGACGCCTCCGCTTGCGTTTCGCGAGCCTGGCTCATTAGCTCCGCCCAGTAGTCCAAGGTGTCGGAGTAAATTCGTCGGCCGCGAAGCCGCTCCGCGCTTGCGATAGCATCCTCAAGGTTGGCGGCGAGCGTCCCGTGGAGTTTCATGGTTCCTCCGCGATTGTATGATCAGGCGAGTTCTTGCCGACATATGTGGCGAGCGCGGGAATTGCGCAGGGCTTCTCGTGGGCTAGGTTGGGTCCAGCGCCCTCCCGTTGGACCCAGCCGTCGTGCATTCGTGGATTGGAGCAGGATCAGAAATCCATTCCGCCCATGCCGCCGCCCATCGCGGGCAATGCGGCCTTGTCGGCCGGCAAGTCCGCGACAGCGGCCTCGGTCGTGATGAGCAGGCCCGCGACCGAGGCCGCGTCCTGCAAGGCCGAGCGAACGACCTTGGTCGGGTCGATCACGCCCGCCTGAACCAGATCCTCGTACTGTTCGGTCTGGGCGTTGAAGCCCATATTCTGGTCATTGCCGTCGATCAGGCGTCCAGCGACGACCGCGCCGTCGTGGCCGGCATTCTGCGCGATCTGGCGAAGCGGCGCCTGCAGCGCCTTGCGGACGATGTCGATGCCCCGTGTCTGATCATCGTTGGCGCCTTTCAGATCATCTAGCGCCCTGGAGGCATAGAGCAAAGCCGTCCCGCCGCCCGGCACGATCCCCTCCTCGACGGCAGCACGCGTCGCATGAAGGGCGTCATCGACGCGATCCTTGCGCTCCTTGACCTCGACCTCCGACGAGCCGCCGACCTTGATCACGGCGACGCCACCGGCGAGCTTCGCGAGACGCTCCTGCAGCTTTTCCTTGTCATAGTCGGATGTCGTGTTCTCGATCTGCGCGCGGATGGCATCGACGCGCGCCGTGATGGTTTCGGCAGAGCCGAGCCCGTCGACGATCGTGGTGGTGTCCTTGTCGAGCGTGATGCGCTTGGCCGACCCCAGCATGGCTAGCGTGACGTTCTCGAGCTTGATCCCGAGATCCTCGGAGATCGTCTCGCCCTTCGTCAGGATCGCGATATCCTCGAGCATCGCCTTGCGGCGATCGCCGAAGCCCGGCGCCTTGACGGCCGCGACCTTAAGGCCGCCGCGAAGCTTGTTGACGACCAGGGTGGCGAGCGCCTCGCCATCGATGTCCTCCGCGATGATCAGCAGCGGGCGGCCGCTGCCGGCGACGGCCTCGAGGATGGGTAGCATGCCCTGCAAGCTCGACAGCTTCTTCTCGTGGATCAGGATGTAAGGATCCGCGAGCTCGACCTGCATTTTTTCGGGATTGGTGATGAAATAGGGCGACAGATAGCCACGGTCGAACTGCATTCCCTCGACGACATCGAGCTCGAACTCGACACCCGAGGCCTCCTCGATGGTAATGACGCCTTCCTTGCCGACCTTCTCCATGGCCTCGGCAATTTTCCTGCCGACGACCTCGTCGCCGTTGGCGGAGATGATCCCGACCTGGGCGATCTCGCTCGTGCCGGACACCGGCTTCGAGCGCGCCTTCAGGTCTGCGACGACCTTGGTCACCGCGAGATCGATACCGCGCTTCACATCCATCGGGTTCACGCCGGCGGAGACCGACTTCATCCCTTCGCGCACGATCGCCTGCGCGAGTACTGTCGCAGTCGTAGTGCCGTCGCCGGCATGATCGTGCGTCTTGGACGCGACCGCCTTCAGCATCTGCGCGCCCATATTCTCGAACCTGTCGGCGAGTTCGATCTCCTTGGCGACGGTGACGCCATCCTTGGTGATGCGAGGCGCGCCGAAGCTCTTGTCGATGAGGACGTTGCGGCCCTTGGGGCCGAGCGTCACCTTGACGGCGTTGGCGAGGATATCGACGCCGCGCTGGATGCCTTCGCGAGCGTCACGGGCGAATTTTACGTCTTTGGCCGACATGGCGTGGAGCCTTTCATATCTTCGGCCGCGCCCCGGCGGGGTGCGGGTATGCGGTACGATCAGGTCAGCCGACGATGCCCAGGATGTCGGTTTCCTTCATGATGATCAGGTCTTCACCGTCGATCTTGACCTCGGTGCCCGACCATTTGCCGAACAGGATTCTGTCGCCGGCCTTGACGTCGAGCGCGAGGATGGTGCCGTCTTCAGTGCGCACCCCGGTTCCAGCCGAGACGACCTGGCCCTCCTGAGGCTTCTCCTTGGCGTTGTCGGGGATGATGATGCCGCCGGCGGTCTTCTCCGCGGCCTCGACACGTCGAACGAGAACGCGATCGTGCAGGGGACGAAATGTCATGGGACAGGCTTTCTGTGCTGGGTCGCGACAAGCGTGTCGCTTTCACACACGGTAGCCAGCGCTGCCAGGATGCGATCTGTCACTCCGCCTGAGCGGGCGCCGATGGTTTGCGGTGTGGGCGCGAATATGGGTGAGGTCAAGCGAACAGACACTGGTCTGAGAGCGTCATGCGACGCGTTTCTGACGCGTCTCCGTCTTCGAACTTTCCATCAGCCTTTGGACGGCGACGGAGCCCCTTTCACGGACGGATTGGACGCGTTCTGCTTTGGCGGGCCTGCCTTCTTGGGCTTGCGAATTTCCTTGCTGCCCTTGCGATCGCTCTTGGCCATGTCGTGTTCCTCCAGCGCGTTCGAGCCGGATGGCCAACGCTCTGCCCCCGATCAGGAGCAGCCCCGCGTCGTGCTAGTTCACGACGGATGCTTATTGCGTGGCGATGTCGGCGGCTTGCGCCTGAAATTCGCGACGGACATGCGCGCGCGCTGTGGTGAGGGTCGGAAACGTGCCGTCCAGCAGCGTCGATACCACAAGGGGATAGCCCTGGGAGTTGAATCGAGTCGTACGTGTGGTGATACGGAAGGCGCCCTCTTCATCTCTGGCTATGAGATACGGGCGGACCACTGATCTAGGCATGCGCGATTCCTCTTGAAGGTCAAACGGCCCGACCACGGGTCTGTCATCACGACAGCCAGTGCGCACCGTGGAAAGAGGGAGGCGACATCGCCGATTGCGCTAGGGAACTGCATATATGCCCCGAGCGAGATATATTTGGGATCCGAAACGAGAATTTCAAGGTCCGGCTATCGATCACGCCTCTCGGGAGGCGCGCCGGGCCGCACGGCGATCGGCTTTCTCGGTCTCAACCTTCGACAGGATGCGCCAATCGCCCCCCAGCGGCTTCACCATCTCCTGGCCGCAGCCGATGCATGTTGTCACGAACCTGCCGGCATCCCAGCGGCTGTGCAGGAGATCGGCGGCGTGCAGCCCGAAAAGCCGGTGCAATATCATCCCGCACCGACAGCCTTGGGCTTTGCAGCATCGGCCATCAGTGCGTCGGCGAGCATCGCCGGATCGACCGTGTGAACCGATGTCGTGGTACCCGTTTTTACAAAGAGGAGCGTGGCCACCCTGACGTAAACGGTCGGACCGTTGCTTTCGAAGGCCTCCTCATCGGTTTCCAGATCGTAGCTGCCCGCTGGAAATGTCTCGCCATCCAGGGCCACCCGGAACGGGTGGGCAAAAACCACCGTCGATTTCGTCGTGCGCATGGGTGTTCCTTCGAACGGTCGTGTGGTTCAGGATAGGCATGCCAGGCAGCTACCGGCTTCCGCGCGCCCGATCCGATAATGGGGAGTAATTCGTGCCGTCCGGGCGGACACCGACTGCCCGCCCGATCCGATCCGCCTGAATTACGGCTGGGCGTGAAGCGAATGCTTCAAATCCCGGATTTCATCGTGCCCTTCCTTGATCAATGCGTAGGACTGCTCGATCACGAGCTGGACGGGCTGGCTGAGCTCGCGATCCGCGAGGGCCTCCTCGAACTTGTGCTTGATGTGATCCTCGCCGGCCTCGACCTGGTCGATGATCGTCACGTCGTCGCTGGACATGCTGTTACGCAGATTGAGGAACATGCGGTGCGCGCCGGCGAGAAGAGTGCCGTCGTCCTCTGGAGTACCGCCGAGAGAGCGCACTTCGTCCTGCAGCTGCAGGGTCAACCGGCGGCGTTCTTCGCCACGACGATTGAAGATTGGTGTGAATTGCGATCCGTCCGCGGCCTTGGCCGCACCGGTGTAGCCATCCGCGCTGTCGATGACGGTCTCGATCAGCGCATTCAGCGTCTTGGTGTCATGGTCATTGTTCATATGTCGACTCCGATATCGAGTGAAAAGCTGTGGTGCCGCGTCGTCGCAGCAAGGAAGGGATTCGCCGGCGCTACCTGGATCGCCATCCGCCGCACAACCGGCTAGCGGTTGAGGATCAGCAGCAGGGCCAGGGCAGCGATGACGACCGCGAGCGACGCGCCAAGGACGTACCGCATCGTTCCGAGCTTCGTGCCGCCGCTCGCATCTGTCTCCGTAATATGAGTAGCGGTCTCGTCTTGCGCCGAAGCTTGTAGCCGCCCCTCTGCAATTAAGCGCTCTGTGCCCGCATCGTAGCCGGACGACACCGCCGCCCTTCCGTGGCCCGATGGAGAATGGGACGGCGCGTCGGATGCGGGGAAGCTCTCGTCATTCGCGATGTCCGCCATCGCATCCTGATCGGACGGGTTTGCTCCCAACGCCTGATGCGTCTGCCCATCGTGCGCCTCCCGAACGAAGGAGAGGGGGCGCGTGTCGTCATTGGCCGGGGATCGGCTCGCGGTGTCGGTCATGATGACCTCCAGAAAACTGGGTGTGCCGCACCAACGACTGAACGTCGACTAAAGGCCCGTAATCTTCTGCATGGCGGAGAAATTCGAGTTCGCGCATGGGTTGAACGCGAAAAGGGCTTGATGTGAAGCCGGACGGTTGCCCGCCCGGCTGCTCGTTCACGGCATCAACACGGTATCGACGACATGAATCACGCCATTGGATTGCATGACGTCCTTGATGGTGACCGTGGACGTGCCGCCCTTCGCATCGGTCAGGACCAGCTTGCCCATCTTCATCGTCGCGGTCAGCGGCTCGCCTTGAACGGTTGTGAGGGTCGCCGTTCCGCCGCCCGCCTTGATGGACACTGCGATGTCCTTCGACGTCATGCGACCCGCGACGACATGATAGGTCAGGATCTTGGTCAGCATGGCCTTGTTATCGGGCTTCACCAGCGTTTCGACCGTGCCGGCCGGAAGTTTGGCAAATGCCTCGTTGGTCGGCGCGAAGACGGTGAACGGGCCGGGGCCGGAAAGCGTGTCGACGAGACCGGCCGCCTTTACAGCCGCGACGAGCGTGGTGTGGTCCTTCGAGTTCACGGCGTTGTCGACGATCGTCTTCGTCGGATACATCGCGGCCCCGCCGACCATCGGATTGGCGATGGCGGCCGTCGTCAGTGCGGGCACGGCGCCCAGCATAGCGAGCACCGCAACCGCGGCGCGCATCTTCGATTTCGTCATCGCTTTTCCTCTGTTCTTCTGCAGCGAAATATCGCCACGTCGAAGATACGGGAGCACCGGCCGGCCGGATGTCGCGGGCGCAAATAAAGGTTGGAGGAACCCAGGCCTATCTTCGTCGGCTTGCGACAAGCTGCAATATTGAAGCGCTAGACCCCAGCCCAGGCGCGGATCATCTTTCCAGCCAGGGTAACTGGCCTGGTGGGCTGTCCGGTCGGCGATCCTCCGGCGGGTTCGACCGAAACGACAATCGTCACACCGGCCGAGAGCGCGGCGGAGCGGCAACGAAAGGGCGCGAACGCGCCAATCGTCGCCGTTCCCGTCTCCTCGCTTTATTAATGAAAGCGGATGGTCTGCTATTGAATTGGATCCATCCGGTTTCGCCGTCACAAAGGCCGCGTAACGATTTGCGGTTCGGGAACCGCGAGCCCTCATCGGGCAAATGAGCCTGCGGCAGCGCTATCCTGCCGCAGGCAGCGTAGCCGGTGGGCGTACGTATTATGGTGATTGCCGACGCGACCTTCGATAAAATCTTCTACCAATTTCGCTTCCGAAACGTTCGGTAGGTCAGTGTGGGACGTCAGCCGACCACCTTCGTTATCCCAGGCTTCAAGAGGTGTACCATAGCTTGGTTCGACCGCTGGACGGTCGACCGCGAGGGGCGAGGTAGACACAGATCATCTCCCGATGAGCGGGAGCACGAAACATCTCTCAGTCGCGCCGATGCCGGGATGCGGAGCGATAGCGCTAATATGGGGATCGACTGCGCGCGTTACGATCGAGCGAAGAAAATAAGGTCAAATTGTTTAGCCCGGCACGATTTATCACCCTTCCTTTATTCCCCGAAGAGCCTTCAGGAAGGCGATGCCGACAACGGCAACGATCGTTGTCGCCGTCGCATATGGTCGCTTGCTGGCAAACTGTTTGAGACGATCTAAGGATGAGCCAACGGTCGCACCCGCCATGCCCCGCATCGATACGGGCTTTTCTTCTGCTTTGTCGCCCAACTGATCGGCGGGCTGTCGAGGCTTCAGCGTCCCGCTCATAATCGTGTCTCCGGCTTTTTCCTCGACCTGTCCAATTTTTCTGCCAGACGCTTTCGTGAGAATCCGTCTCATCGCAAATCTCCCGCAGTCGCGAAAAAGCTCCGACCATATGTAGGACGAGTGGCTGTCATGCGTGTTCCTATCCGCACAGATTGGCCGGCCTTCTCAAATAGGCTCGCGATTACACGGCGGCGGCGTCCCGGATTGTGCAGTTAGCGTGCCAGACTCTCCTTCAAAGTTGTTAGCCGACAGCAACAGGCACGAGCTGCCTCGCCGGGTAAAGGAACCACATGACGCCGGAAATAATCGTGGCGCTGCTACACGGCGGTCCGTTCGCCTGCGCCGCCCTCGTGGCGTCGCCGTGTACCGTCTCGAAAAGGTAACGCGCCGCTTTCTGCCGACACCTGATCGGCTGACAGGGCCCGTGCCTACTCTGCGTGAGCGACCCCGTCTGGATTGCTCCAATGTGTGAAGCTCTTCGTGCATTGATGTTGGCGCACCCCTGAGCGCCATACGTCGGTCGGGCCGGCGCGCCAGAGGGCTATGTGGTTGAAGGGGTGCGAGGCCGCCGGCCCACCCGTCCTGACCTCCGATCTGGCTACAGCATCTTATCGAGGGCGCGAGTCGTTCGAACCGAATGACAATTTCCGCGTGGTTGCCCCATCCCTACATCGTCGCCCTTACCGGCTTTGGGCTGCTGACCGCGCTGGTCGTCTGGCTTCCACTGGTTTTGCGCAAGCTGCCACTTTCGCTGCCCATCGTCTGCATTGCGCTCGGCGCGGCTCTCTTCTCGTTACCCCAGCTTGCCCTGAAGCCGCTGCCGATGTTGTATCCGCAGGTCACCGAACGCTTCACCGAGTTCGTTGTGATCATCGCGCTGATGGGGGCTGGCCTCAAGATTGACCGGGCGTTCCATTGGCGGCACTGGATGGTGACGTGGCGCCTGCTTTCGATCACGATGCCGCTCAGCATCTTGGCGATTGTCGTCCTCACAGTCTGGACGCTGGGCGTGCCCTGGGCCATCGCCTTGCTGCTTGCCGCCAGCCTGGCGCCGACCGATCCGGTCCTGGCCTCGGATATTCAGGTCGGCCCGCCCAAGAGCGGGGATGAGGACGATGTCCGTTTCGGCCTGACGTCCGAAGCGGGGCTCAACGACGGCTGCGCCTTCCCGTTCGTCCACCTGGCCATTATTCTCGCCACTACGGCAGCAAGCGGCAAAGCATGGCTCGGCGGGTGGCTCGGCTACAACGTCCTTTGGGAGGGGGCCGCCGGCATCGCAATGGGCTGGGCGATCGGGCGCGCTTTCGGCTGGCTAACCTTCCACATTTCGGTGGATTCCAAACTGTCGCACACCGCCGATGGGTTGATAGCCCTGGCCGCGACCTGCGTCTCCTACGGCCTGTCAGAGATGCTGCATTGCTACGGCTTCCTGGCCGTTTTCGTCACGGCCCTGACTTTTCGTAGTACGCATCCTGAGCACGATTTTCATCACGATATGCATGATGTTACCGAGCAGATTGAGCGGCTGGCGATGATGGTCCTGCTGCTTCTGTTTGGCGGGGCTCTCGTGAGCGGCCTGTTTTCCTCCGTCAGCTGGATGGATGTCGGCACAGCGCTCGTGATCATTCTGGTCGTCAGGCCGCTGGCCGGCGTGATCGGTCTCGCCGGGTTGAAGACAGATTGGACGGAAAAGCTGACACTGGCCTTTTTCGGCATTCGTGGTGTCGGATCGATATATTATCTGGCTTATGGCCTGAACCATCTTCACGTGCCCGGGGCAGATCGGCTTTGGGGTCTACTGGGATTGGTGATCCTGTTTTCGATTGTCCTGCACGGGCTGACCGTCACCCCGATCATGCGATCGCTGGATCGGCAGCAGGGGCGCGATCCCGATCGAGGAGATCCACTCGCCGGCATACGCCAGTCGGATGCCGGCTTGAGCTGAGTGCGTTCAGCCGGATATCTGAGACGCCTGATCAGCAAGCTTCGACGGCGAACGGCGTCGTCTCGTGATACTTGTGATCGTTTGGCTCGAAGCCGGGCAATGGTCGAAACGGAATCGATGTAAGGCCGATGATCTGGAGGCCGGCGACTTTAAATGTTCCCAGCTTAGGCCCGCCAAGGGCGCGTCCTTCGCGCTCAGTCGCAACAGCATCGAGGAATAGGGCGCCGTGTTTTGTGTACAAGATATGGGGAGCAATCTTCATGCGCATGCGGTTGTAGGTTACCTCGATACAGCGCCTGGCGGATATCGCTTCGATGATGAGTTTGCTGTCGGTCATGGGGAACCCTGGTCCGGTCTTCCTCGCCGCGCAAGGTGAATTTGTGCAGCGCAGCATCGGGCTTCTGCGTGCGCATGGCCGCCGCCGCCCCGTGGCTCCAGCCGATCGCGTGCTACTAGAGCATCTGGGTGGGCTCAGTTGCGCAGTTTGCTGCGGTGGGCCAACCGATTTGGCCCAATCTCGGCCGCCGAGCCGCGGCCTGCAGAGCCGCTCTCCTCGACGGGGCACGGAGCAGCTGTCAAAGCGAATGGGGCAATTTGGGGCTTTCGACCCTGAGGTGCGTACGGCACATGTCTTTCGATGATCCCGTTCCGCTCACTGATCGACACCGACCCGGTATTGGCAAACTCCCGGATTTTGAAGGCCGCGCTGCTTACCGTCGAGTACATCGAGAAAAATGGGCCGATTTCTCTCACCCCGTCGAAGAGCCTCAAGCGCTATTTTGTACAATGGGCTGCCGAGAAAATTCGATTGGCCGCACTGCGCCGCAGCCGATCTTTATGCGGTCAATAAAGTCCTCAACGAGCATGATTTCCCGCCACTGGTTGTGCTTCACGACGTCATGATCAGCGCAAAGCTCGCCCGACACTATAATGGCGCCATGCGCCTCACCAAACTTGCCCTTGAGCTGAGGGCCAAGCCAGCGGTCCTGTGGGCCTTGCTTGCCGAGCATCTCCTGTACGTTATCGATCACAGCCGGTACACCCGATTTGGCGATCCGCTCGTCGGAAGCTGGGACGTCTTTCTCAACGTGATCAATGTCGAGGCACAAAAAGGCGTGTCTGAACAGCGGCTTTGCGCGGTTCTGTTTGGCATTTCTGAAGCCGGCTATCTGCGACATGACTACAGGCTGGTCGCCACTTTCTACATTGATGTCCTGCGGCCGCTCTGCTGGGCAGGACTGCTAGCGGAGAACCGCGTCGGTAGCGGCCTTGCACGGCGCGAGATTTATACCAAAACTCCTCTCTGGCCGACCGCGCTCGCATTAGCCACGGATCCCAACCTCAAACCGGTAACTCGCCATTGAAATTCGCGCGCCGGGGATGCTTCCGGTCTGGAACGCGCCAATTCAGGACATTCCCAAGCTCAAACGGCCTTCCTAATAGGAGCCGGTCCGCTTTAGCTTGTTAACGCAATCGCGCGATGGCTAGGTGCGGACCACTCGCGAGAATCCGGTGCAATTCCGGATGACTATCCCGGCCGCCCATCCGCTGGGCAACCGATCATGGCCTCTCTTCTCCGGGGCATTCCCTTATCTTTAGGCCGTGCGCGTGATGGCAGATCATGAATGTTATTTTTCCTCCCTCCGGGCTGAATGGCTCCCCGGCGGCGTCGGCCACCAGATCGGGCTCGACGTGCACGGTATGGAGGCGCTGGGCGAGGATCGGGTCGGCTATGACCATTCCGTACGGCAGCGACTTGTTCGGTCTTCGCACCCTGTGTCTCGGCAAGGCGCTGAAGCCCGACACGACGGTGACGATCGAGCCGGGCGTCTACTTCATCCCGCAGCTGATCGCGATGTGGCGCGCCGCAGGGCGGCACCCTGACCTCACCGACTATGATCGCTTCGAAACTTTCGCGCGCTTCGGCGGCATACGGATCGAGGATGACGTCCTGGTCACGCAGGAGGGGGGGCTCGGCACGCCCATCGCCTACTAACGCGGCGAAATCGAAGATGCCATGAACGAGGCGGCCTGCCCGTTCGGATCGAGCTGCATTTCGCGTTATCGCATGAGCGTATCACAGCCTGTTGCGATGGTGCATCGCCCGTCTAAAGTTCTGCGGGATCCTGCAGGAAAAATCATGCATCAGACCTGGAAACGGCCGCTCGCTTTTATCTTGGGCTCTATAACAATTGCTGCTTCCGCGAGCATGTCGGCGGAGGCAAACCATCCAATACCCTACGTCGATCTTGCTATACCTTTCGAAAAGGCCGTAACCGAGACTGCCGGCCAAACCGAGGGCGTGCGGATCGCAACAATCCGCGCGCAGATCAACGCATTATTGCCCGGCATCTATGCAGCCAATGCAAGAGCGGATGGGCGGATAGCCAGTGCGGTGCGTCGGTTTCCAGCCGAAAAAGCTGGCTATGACCGCGTCATTGCCGCTTTTCCAACGGCGTTGAGCAGCGCGATCGGGCGCTTCCGAAACGTCTTTCCCGATTTCGCGTCGCCCCTCCCGATCTATCTCTATCATTCGCTAGGCCAGCGCGATGGCGGATCGGACTACCTCCAGCCCGGCAAGCGGCATGTCATGCTGTTCGGCGCCGATATGATCGCCAAATATCACTCCGATGACTCGTTAGAGCCCTTTCTGATACACGAAATCTTCCACCTCGAACACGCGCGGCACTTTGCGGATTGCGATCAGCTCTGGTGCACTGTCTGGCAGGAAGGGCTGGCGGTGGATGCGACCGACACGATGATGCGACATGCGACGGATCATCAACTGCTGCTCGATATTCCAGCACCCATCCGCGCCCCGACGGAGGCCCACTGGACGGACGCACTCTGTTTCGTCGCGAGCCATTTTGATGACACTGCCAGTGAAGCAACGGCAAGCGCACTAGTGATGGGAGGACATCCACCGAAGAAGCTACCGGATCGCTTCGGCTATTTTGTCGGTTTCCGGCTGGCTCAGGCGACGGGGTCGAAGATCACCCGGCTGTCGCGCCTCGACAACATGGACGCCAGGGCAGTTGCGCGCGACGCGCTGGCGAAGCTGATGCGGGCCTCGCAGGCTGGCTGCGCGGAGCCTCCGGTTTCGTCACCGACAAGACCTTCGCGAGATTGAGGCGGCCGGATGCTGCCGAAGATGACTTTTCGGGATCCACGTCTGCTGCGCCGCCTGCTTCGGGCGAAGGACAGAATGGACGCGGCGTCACACGAACACTGGACGGTCCGCCGCCTTGCTGCGGTTAGCGGCGTGTCGCAGGCTCACTTTGCGCGGTCTTTCAAAGCGGCTTTCGGCATACCACCCCATCGCTACCTTCTCTCACGCCGAATAGAGCGTGCGAAAACCCTGCTACGCGACACGGATCTCCCGGTCACGGAGATCGCGTTTCGAACCGGTTGGAGCAGCCTCGGTACGTTCGGCCGGGTGTTCCATCATATCGTCGAGGAGAGCCCAACTAATTTTCGCGCACGCGAGCGAAACAGCCCGAACGGATTACTCAAGGTACCACATTGCTTCGTCATCGCCGCATATCGGCCAAATCTCACCATCGCAGTTTCGGAGAAGCGCCGTCGGAACGATGACGGTATGCTAGCCGCTATGACAGACGGAGCGGATCATGACTGATGGAGTTGGCATCGCCGGCAGCTACGTGCGCGACCAGGAAGAGGCGCTCGCCTTCTATGTCGGAAAACTGGGCTTTGCCGTTCACACTGACGTCCCGAACGGCAATTTCCGCTGGTTAACGGTACAGCACCCGGATCAACCAAGTTTCCAACTGGGCCTGTTCAGGCCAGGGCCGCCAATGGTCGACAAAGACACCGCAGATACGTTGGACGCGGCGGTTGCGAAGGGTGCTATGCCGCCGCTTGTGCTGACCGTTGACGACTGTCGTGCCGCGTACGAGCGTTTTTCGGCGAAGGGGGTTGAGTTCACGCAGGAACCGGTCAAGCGCTTTGGAAGTGTAGACGCCAGTTTCCGCGATCCGTCGGGCAACGGATGGAAGCTGGTGGGGCCCGATGACCGGGACGCTCTGCGGAAAGCCAGAACCGACGCCCGACAAGCCTCAGTGAATGAGAGGACATCTGCATGTCTGACGAGGTCGATGTGAAGATCGCGAGCCTCGACGATTGGCGTGGGGCGCTACTGACGCGCATTCGTCGCCTCGTCAAGGACGCGGTGCCCGACGTGATCGAGGACGTGAAATGGCGAAAACCGACCACCCGCTCGGCGTGCCGACGTGTCGCATCACGGGATCATCTGCACCGGCGAGAGCTACCGGGATAAGGTCAAGCTGACGTTCGCCAAGGGGAGTGCGCTGAACGACCCAAGCGGTCTGTTCAACGCTAGCCTCACGGGCGTTCGTCGCGCGCTCGACATTCGTGAAGAAGATCATCTCGACGAGGCGGCCTTGAAGGCGCCGTTTCAAGAGGCGGCGGCCGCAAACGCTGCCTGCAAAACCGGGGCGAGTGATGCCCGTGCCGTCGCGCCGCCGCGCTTATGATAGCCTGCCACCGTGCAAAGCGCTGAGCATCGCCTGGCCTCGATTGGAATCCGTGCGGTCCAACCGTATGATCTCGCTCCCGGCAATCCGACCGAGCATCGGGAGCTGCCGTCGTTGGAGCCGACGCTGATCTTCAACACTGGCGCGCCCATTTCGATCGCCGATGCCTCAGGCAACGTCCTCAACGTCGCGAGCGGCCAGGCATTCTATGCTGGACTACACCAGCGGTTCTGCTTCTCCCGCTGTGGGGGCTCGCAGTCCGGGGTGCATGTGCGCTTGTCGGCGCAGGCGGCGTGGCGTCTCTTTGGCGCGGGCGCTGCCGCTTGTGCGGATCACGCCGTCCTAGTGACGAATGTTGACGACCGAGGACTTTCGGCCGCGCTACGCCGGTACGGACCGCCCGACCCATCACGGGCGTGCGCCGACGTCGTAGGGCTGCTGAACCGCGCGCTGATCGACGCACCCGAGTTCTGCCCGGAGATGGACTGGAGCCTGGGCGAACTCGCCCGCCCCGGCACGACGGTTGCGGGCGTGGCCGCGGAGCTGGGGTGGAGCCGACAGCGCCTGATCACGCGCTGCCGACAGGTTCTCGGTATCACCCCAAAGGTCTTCGGACGGATCGCCCGCTACCAGCGGCTGCTCGCAACCCTCGACACTGGCGACTCATGGGCTGACCGAGCCGTCGCCGCCGGCTATTTCGACCAGTCGCACATGATCAGGGACTTCACGGCCTTCACCGGTTGCTCACCGCGAGCCTATGTGGGCGATCGCATGACATTCGTCCAATAATCGGGGCGGTTCCAAGGTCATCCTTCGCGGATCAAAGGAGAAACCGCCATGCATATTCCACCCGGATTCGGTGTCGTAACGCCCTACATCTTCGCCGACGGAGCCGATGCCTATGTCTGCTTTCTGGAGGCGGCGTTCGGTGCAGAGGAGATCGGACGCAGCATGGCACCGGACGAACGGATCGCCAATTGCCAACTCCGTTTCGACACGGCGACGATCATGGTGAGCGAAGCGTCGGAGGCGTTTCCTCCAAGTCGCGCTGCGCTATACCTCTATGTCGCCTCGGTGACCGAGGCGGTCGACCGAGCCATCCGTGCGGGGGCCACGAAGATCATGGACGTGGACGAGATGCCCTATGGCGATCGGCAAGGTGGGGTCCGCGATCCGGCGGGGAATATCTGGTGGATATCGCAACGCCTGAGCGCGGAGCCGTACTTCTGAAGCGATTGGATAACGATGCGGATCGAATGCCTCAATCACGTCCAGTTGGCGATGCCGGTCGGCGAGGAGGATGCCGCGCGCCATTTCTACGCGGAGGTTCTCGGCATACCGGAGGTTGCCAAACCGCCGCATCTGGCGAAACGGGGTGGATGCTGGTTCGAGCGCGGCGCACTCAAGGTTCATCTCGGCGTAGAACAGGACTTTCGTGCCGCGAAGAAGGCTCACCCGGCATTCACGGTGACGGACTTGCCTCGACTGATCGCCCGGATCGAAGCTGCCGGATTTCGCGTGGTCAAGGACGAGCCGCTCGAAGGTTACAATCGGTGCTACGTTGCCGATCCGTTTGGCAACCGCATTGAACTGATGGAGTCGGTTTGATCGTCAAACGGCCAGCTTCGATTGACAATCTAAATTCGGAGGATCCGTTGGACTGCCGGAAAGCGGCCCTTTTGACCGACGAACCGAGATCCTATATCACCGCAACCAAAGCGAAGGAGACTATAGCCGTGAACAACAGGAAAATGATCGTACGTTTCCTTCCTTTTGCTCCGGTGTTTCATGTCTGCCTTTCTCACCCTCGACTCGATTTCGTTCTCGACGCCCGATGACAAGCCACTAGTCGATAATGTGACGCTCGCCTTCGGTCGCGGGCGGACCGGCATCGTCGGCCGCAATGGTTGCGGTAAGACAACGCTGCTCAACATCATGGCCGGTTTCGCTGAGCCGCGATCGGGCAGCATCATGCGTTCCTGCACGATTGCCGTGCTGGATCAGACATGGGCCGATCCATCCATATCCGTCGCCGCCGGACTGGGAGTGGCAGACGAGCTCGCGCGGCTGGAAAGGCTCGCACGGGGGGATGGGTGCGTTTCGGATGCCGCCGATGCCGACTGGACGCTAGAAGCCCGTGTCGATGCGGCCCTCCATGATATCGGCTTGGACCCGACCGTTCTCGCCCGGCGCATCGACACACTGAGCGGTGGTGAGCGGACCCGGATCGCTATCGCACGAGCGACATTGACCGCCGCCGAGTTGCTCCTTCTGGATGAGCCGACCAACAATCTCGACGCAGAAGGCCGGTCACTGATCGGCAAGCTGGTAGCCGGGTGGCGTGGGGGCGTCGTGGTCGCCAGCCACGATCGTGCCCTGCTGGAGGAAATGGATCGCATCGTCACCTTGTCGCCGATCGGGGCCGAGACCTTCGGCGGAGGATGGAGTGCCTATATCGCTGCTCGGGATGCGGCTCGCGCGCATGCGGCGGCCGAGTTGGAACGTGCTGACCGTGAAGCGCGCAACGTCGGTCGGGCGATCCAGCAGCAACGCGAACGCAAGGCACGGCGCGACAAGGCCGGGCGAGCGTGGCGCGCCAAGGGCATCGAGAGCACGATGTTCCTCGATGCCGAAAAGGGCCGCGCCGAACGCAGCGCCGGGCGGGATCGCGACCTCTCCGACCGGCTGCTGGAGGACGCGGCGGCCGCGCAAGACGCGGCACGACGGCGCGTCGAGGTGCTGACGCCGCTTTCGATGGTGCTCCCGCCGAGCCGTCTGCCCGCCGATCGCCGACTGGTCGCGATCGACGGCGTGACGCTGGACCGTGATGGTCGGCGCATTCTCGGCCCGTTATCTTTCGAGGTGAGAGGGCCGGAGCGTGTGGCGCTCGCCGGTCGCAATGGTGCGGGCAAAACCTCGGTGATCGATCTCATTCGGGGAGTAGTTTCCCCCAGCGAGGGCACGGTGTGGACGATCGGGCGCGGGATTGCATTGCTCGATCAGCATGTCGGCCTGCTGAAACGAGAGGAAAGCATTCTGGCCAATTACCGCCGATTGCATCCCGGCATATCCGAGCAAGACGCACGCGCTGCGCTGGCCCGTTTTGCCTTTCGCAATCACGCTGCAGAGCAGTCGGCCGTGACCCTTAGCGGCGGCGAGCGGCTACGCGCGGGACTGGCATGCGCAATGGGTGGCATCACCCCGCCGCAACTTCTGCTGCTGGACGAACCGACTAACCATCTGGACGCTGACGCGATCGAGGCACTGGAGGCGGCGCTGGGCAGTTACGACGGCGCGATCATCGTCGCGAGCCACGATGCAGCGTTCCTCGATGCTATGAAGGTGCACCGGGTCATTCGCCTCTGATGCGCCTTCGTCCCGAAGATACATGCGCTCGGGAATACCGGCCGCTTGGCTTCATCCTATCGTTGGAGAAACGTCACCACCTTGGGCCAGGCATCGCCACGTGCTCGATTATTCCCCTCGGATGTTCCACCTAGCGACGCCAGCGAACGATATCCTGCCGTGTCTGTCTGAACCGGGGGACCGAACACTGCGTGACCCGCATCGTCGTAAGCCAGGACGAGCGCGGCCTTGCCCATCTTGCGCTTCACGAGGTCCGCCATGGGGCAGGACGGCCACAAGGTGTCGGCGCGGCCGCAAATGAGCATGACCCTCGCCTTGATCCTCTCCACCGGAATGGCCGCATCGCGATGCGTCGGCAAGGCAGCGAGGCCGGTCAGATAACCGTCAAAGGTACTCGTGGCTTCGGACCCATAGCGCAGATACGGAAGGGGCCGTCCGTCCACGGTCCAGGACGAGCCTGTAGCCCCGCCGGAAAAGTCGATTCCCGGCCAGACCGCGGCTGAAGGCGCGCCGACGACCACGGCGTGGAGTTCGGGGTGGCGTGTCGCGATAAGCAGGGCGGCTTCGGCCCCCTTCGACGCGCCGACGATGGCTATCCGCCTGGGGTCGACTCCAGGCTGCCGTTTGATCCAGGCCAACGCCTCGTCAAAATAGGAGAGCGGGACGAGGTCGAGCTTCGATGGCAACCCGGGTGCGCCGAAGTAGGCGAGCTGCAAAACCGCGATATCATGGGCTGACAGATCAGTGGCTTGGCGGGCAGCCCCGCTGCCGATGCCGCCCTCGGACCCGCCGAGGAGCAAGACCACCGGAGCCTTCTTTGCATCCGAAGGGGCCGCGTACCAATTGGCGACAAGCCCGTCCTCCTCGATGCGGATACCGCCGTTAGACGGCTGCACCAATTCGGGTGGAGGCACGTGAAAAGGCTGCTGTGCGAGCGCCGGAAAGGCGAATATGGCAGATGCGATCAGGGGGGGCGCCAACCATGTCATTTTTGCTCGTCGATGCTTCATGATCAGAAATTAGCTCCTGCTAAGAATGCAGAAAGT